>DBDM01000153.1:10031-10202 GCA_002293585.1 Bacteroidales bacterium UBA932 | reverse complement strand
TGCCGGGCGCATTAAGCCCGTCCAGCGCCCGGCCAACACCTTCTATGGCCTGCGCTGCCTGATTGAATGTAAGCAGCGTTTCCCATGCCTTGACGCTGGATTTAGTTAAATTATCGACACTCTTTGTCGCATCTTCAGCGCCTTTGGTGATCGTACCAAAAACAGCCGTTG
>DBDM01000153.1:9191-9998 GCA_002293585.1 Bacteroidales bacterium UBA932 | reverse complement strand
CATATACGGGTAAGATTTTCAAACCGGGATTGCTCAATGTAGAAAGCCTGTGCATATAATTCCGACCATTCGCTTATTTGCAAATGGCCGGGATTAATACCAAAGTGAGAACGTATATAAGCATCACCCTGCGCGCGCGTATCTTCGCGCAAGGCGGCTATACGTTTTTTATGCTACTCTCCAACGCTTCCGTGTGTTTACCAATCACACCGGCCACTTGCAGCGNNCCACGTTTTTTAATTTCTTCATCCACCAGTACAGCGCAATTTTCATACAGTGCTATAGCGCCTTTTACTTCGCTCGTTTTGGCGATGGCCTGTGCTGCTTCCAATGTCTGCGTGGTAGGCTCCTTGCAGACGGCATGATAAACATTATCACCGTCTTTAACCACGGCGATGAATAAATGACCATGTTTTTGGCGCATGGCGCGGATTTCTTCAATGGTTTTACCACAAATAATAGATTCTTGTACCTGTTTGTTCATACTATCTATGCTTTTTTTACGATTTCTGATATGATCAGTTCCAGTTCAACTTCCTTGAACATGTCACCTTCTTTCCAATCGAAAGTTGTTTTTGGGAATTCCGCGTTANNCCGTTTTTGTAAATTCCGCGTTTTTCAGTACGTGGGTCACCAACGGCCCGGCCTCAGGCTGGTATACGATGGTGATGGGAAATGGTGCAAGCCTGTGCAGCTTCCCATCAGGGGCGCTATTTTGCAGAGCAAATACTGTACCGGCCAACAAGGTGATGGAAGCGGTAGGCGAAACACGTCCATAACCACGGCTTACCGGATTACGCCCTGCGC
>DBDM01000153.1:5585-9182 GCA_002293585.1 Bacteroidales bacterium UBA932 | reverse complement strand
TCCTGTTACAGGCGTTCCGCCGACATTGACAATAATATCGGCCCAGCCATATTCACGGCCATTGATAAGAGGGGTAAGTTCTACTGCCATTATTCTGATATATTAAGGGTGAAACCGATAGACACGGTCATAGTACGAAGTACACCAACGGGAACCAGCTTAATGGTCACATCAAGATGACTGGTCTGCAGTACTTCTTGTTCCGGGTTAATACTTACGGTGCCGCCGGATAGTTCGCCGTCACGCTCCATCTGTTCGATGGGTTCCAACCCGATTTCTTCCAATGCTGTAACTGCATCAGCAGTGAGGTATCCGGCAGAGGGGTCAACATATACAGGGCCGCTGATTTTCGGTAGTAGATTAGCATATACACCGCGGCACGCTTTGTCTATGGTGCGGTTATTTTCGATATAGGCATAATCACTGCTAAGTTCCGTAGCAGTATAGCCGTCGTTCCAATAGGTGCCGATTGCGCCGGTATGCTTTATCAATATCACATACCCATTGTCATTGATAGCTTGAATTTGCTGGGGAGTAAGGCTCCCAATCAGTGTGCCATCAGCTAATGCCGGTTTGTCCAATTCACGGGTTTGCGTTACACCGCCGGTCATAGTTTTAGGATAAGCGACGCTGGCCACATTGTAACGTTCCACCCATCCAATAGAATCGCTTACGCGGCTTTTTGCAATAGTACCAAGCAGCGCACCAATAGCGCCGATACTCATTACATTCTTAAAACCTTCTTGAGCCTGCAGATAGGCGCCATAACCACCACCGTCAGCCGCAATACAAACACTTACACGTTCAGATTTAGCAGCGTGCATGTTGGGCAAAGCAGCTAAATCGGTGTTTTTAAGCATTGGGCTAATCATGGCCGATAAAGGCATATTTTGCGCGGCTAATTCCACACAAACGCCGTTAGCCGCATCTACCTCACTGATTAAATCAGTAATGGTAGTTTTGGGGCGCAAAATGCCAACCTGACGCAATGAACCTTCAGCAAACTGCTGCAGCGTTTTAATTTCGGTATAAGCGCCGTCAAATACGCCAGTAGTGATCATAACATAGAGTTTAGCACCGGTGGCCAAGCGGAAGAATTCCGCAATGTGGTAATGTTCAATCGGCATGGTAGCGGAGGTGATACCGGCCTGTTCGGCTTCTACCAGCGTGCGTACTAAAAGCGTCTTATTTTCAGCAGCGCCAGTATCGGTGAAAATCATACCGGTGATATGATCTTCACCCGGCAGGCGGCGGCCTAAACCGCCATTTTGGCGTTCAAAATTAATTCCGTTCATTTCGTTACTTTGGTTACTTTTTTGTTCTCAAGCGTTTTTGCGTGGTTTTCTGCCGCATTAGGCGTGAAAAACGCAGCACCGTCACTGGTTTTGTAATACACATCCAGTTTCGGGTGTGCAGCAAAAACATTATCCTTTGCACTTGCCTGCTGGTTATCAGCTGCGGGATTGTCGTTTTTAGGCTTTTCAGCACCGGTATTTTTACCGGCAGCGCCTTTGGTTTGTTTTGCCATTTTAATGCTGTTTAAACGTTGTTTTTTGTAGCGGGGGCGGGAATCGAACCCGCGACCTTCAGGTAATGAGCCTGACGAGCTGCCGCTGCTCTACCCCACAATACCTTAGCACGATTACACCGTAGTGGCAGCGCTATAGATAGCGCCTATGGCCTCATTCTTTTTAGGAAGACACACGAAGTAATGGCGTACATTGTACAAATGCTGCTGACGTGTAGCCTCTGCAGGCGTAGGATAAGTAGTAGTGGTACCGGTAGCCTTGAACATACGCGGAGCGTAGTAGGCCACTGACGCCTGGGTGTCGGTAGCACTGGGTACACCGCCGTAAGCTACTTTAGCACCGGCTTGCGTATAGTAAGGACATTCAGTGTACTCGTAGATTTCAAAGCCGCACAGGTTGGAAATCTTGCCGGTAGTATAGTTGTAATACTGATCGGCAAACTTTTGGTCAACCTGCAGCAAGTCATTAACGTGATCTGAACAAAGCACCAAAATACGGCCCTTAGTGGGTACTTTAAGCTTATCAAAGNNTCAAAGGCTTTTTTTAGCTTAATAATATCCTTGCGGGTGATTGCCTTGCGGCCCGTTTCATCCGCATCGCCGGTAGTTACTATGACAGGTGTAGCCGTACTATTGGATTGAGGTGCTAAGGCATGGATCGCCTTAGCGTATTTCGTTTCGTTAACGGCGTCACGGTGGCGCTCAATCACACTGCCCATTTTATCGATAGAAATGGCGTGGAGTTCATCGTCGGTAATAGGGGTCGCCTCAGTTTGGTATTTATCCAGTGAAATAGCCTTGTCGCCATCAGGCAAATCCACAATAGCAATAGGATAAGTCGTGTTATTAATCAACACTTTCGGATCAGCGCCGACCACTACAAGGTGGATAATATCCGCCTCATTGCCGACACCAGGACGTACATACTGGTCGTACGAAGGTATGGCATTTAACCAGCCCAATGAAGAAACGTCCGTGCGGAACGCTTTTACCTGTTCGCCCGTCCAAATTTCCACATACACACCGGCAAGGAATGAAGACGAAGGGTGAGAGCCAAAGATATTGGCACCGGTGAGCACGGTAGCGCCAATTACGGGCGCGCCAAACAGTCCGCCAATAACAGCCCCAAAAAAGAGGCTAAAACATAAAGCTAAAATCTTTTTCATTAATATGATCTTTTTTTACAGATTATTGGAATTTGGGGTCAAAGCCATATTCTGCTTTGAACAGGCGGGTGTATTCCACGCGGTTGGTTTCGCGAAGCTGCACGCGTTCGGTATCGGTTAAATCCTTAAAAGTTTTGTCCGTTTTACCATCAACGGATTTCGGCACTACAATAACATTGGTAGGCTTCACAAATTCAGCCATAGCATCAAAGGTGGCCTGCAGGGAATCAATACCTGAAGCCACGCCGAGGTCGATGAAGTGCTGGCGCTTGTCGGTAGTAATTTTCCTACCAACCTGTGCGTCTACCATTGTAGTGACCTGTTTTAATTGCAGGTTTTTAATGGTGGCTTCCAATTCATCCACCCGTTTAGCCTTCGCTTTCAAAGCGGTTACTTCAGCTGTAATTTCAGCTTCGGTGGCACCGGTTTTCAAGCCCAATGCCAAAGCAATAAAATCCATTCTTGTTTGTTTTTGAGGGTTATTATTATCTTCCGGCACATCAATAGCCATCGCCACGGGACAACCGCACGCGGTGGCCATGTTAGCCGTTTCCTTATCAATTTTTACATGGGGTTTTACCGATGTGATAAAGCCCATTTTCAGCGCTTCATCGGCAGTCATCCACCAGTCACCGGCATTCCACTTGTCTTCGAAGGCTGTTAGGTCGGTGGCCACCGCTTTGAACGCATCGTAGTAGAGGTTTTCAACGTCTTTAAGTCCCTTTGCATAGTTTTCAATGTCTTTTACATTGCCGCTAATGGCCCCCGATGGTTTATGTACCATAAATTGCCCGTTGGCAGGCATTGAAAATTCTTTGCAGTGCAGGGCAATGAATGTGCCGGCGCTGGCTACCAATGCGCCCCCTTCACCGGTAATATTACCCTTGAATGATCCTATAATGT
>DBDM01000153.1:0-5571 GCA_002293585.1 Bacteroidales bacterium UBA932 | reverse complement strand
AGCATCTTTCACGCCGTCTTTTACCAACTGGTCAACTGTTTTTCTGAAATCTTCCGCCGTGGTTTCCCATCCGATAATGCCGATAATCCTTATTTCAGCCCTGCTGCCGCGCTTTTCAGCTGTTATGCTAAAAGGCAGTGAAGGACTTTTTGAAGCATTTGCAGTGATATTTGGTAGCGTTTTTTGCATTCTTTTTGAATTGTAATGCAAAGTTGATGACTTGCGTGCAAGCCGCAAAAAACAATACCGTGCAACGGAAAACTTTTTTATAAAAACAGCGTTAAACACGAATTTTGCAATAAAAAATAGTGGCTGAATTAAGCAAGGCACAACGCAAGGAATTAGCGCAGACACTATACACGCGCAATCAATATACTCAAAAAGAGGTTGCAAAATTGGTTGGTGTAAGCGAAGTTACCATGAGCAAATGGGTGAATGAAGGCAAGTGGAACGCTATTAAAATGAGCCTTACCGTATCACGGCAGGAACGCATCAGTGATACTATTCTACAGCTTGGCGAACTGGACAACGCCATTAAAAGCAGGCCGGAAGGTCAGCGCTATCCCACCAGCAAGGAAGCTGATACGCGGCGCAAGCTGACCGCCGACTTGGAAGCTCTTGAAAAAGACATGGGAGCCACTGAAATATTCAATGTATCTACCGCCATGCTTACATGGCTGAACAAGTTTAACCCGGAAGAAGCAAAACGCATCAGCGGGTATTTTGACGCATTTATTAAAGATACCGTTAAGTAATGGCCACCGATAAACAGATACTGCAAAAATGGGATGATTTCCGCAAAAATCTGCTGTCTGATACAGGCGTTGACCACAACATGACGGCGGCGGATATCATGAAGCACCGCGAAGAACTGGAAGCCGACCCGGTAAAGTGGATTGAATTTATGTTCCGGCCTAAATACCCATTTGCAAAGTTTCATAAGGCCTTCTTCAGGCGGGTGGTTAAAGCGGTACTGGCCGGTAAAAACTGGTTTGAAGTGCTTTCGTGGGCGCGCGAACTGGCCAAGACAACCTGCGTGATGTACATTATGATGTATTTAGTGCTCACAGGCCGTAAAAAGAACATCATTTTAACCAGTGCTAACTGGGACAGCGCCGCCGACTATTTAGAGCAATATCGGGCGCATTTTGATGCCAACCAGCGTATTATTGCCTATTACGGCGAACAAAAGAATTTGGGAAACTGGGAGTATGGCGATTTTACCACACGCGGCGGCGCACGCTTTTTAGCCAAAGGTAAAGGACAAACACCACGCGGAACAAAAAGCGGTGATCTGCGCCCTGATGCCATACTGCCGGACGACTTCGATACTGATGAAAGCGTGCGCAATCCTGATACCATAAATGCCGATTGGGATTGGTTTGAAAAGGCGCTATACCCTACACGCTCCATATCTGAACCGCTTTTAGTGTTATGGAACGGAAACCTTATAGCACAAGACTGCTGTGTAGCCCGTGCTGGAAAGATGGCAGATCACCACGACATTGTAAATATCCGTGATAAGGAGGGGAAAAGCACATGGCCAGAAAAGAATACTGAAGAAAAAATAACCGATGCGCTAAAGTACATGAGTACAAAGGCCATCCAACAGGAATACTACAATAATCCGTTGGTGGAGGGCGATGTGTTTAAAAACCTTGTTTGGGGCAAATGTCCGCCGCTACATAAGCTACAGTTTGTGGTGTCTTACTCCGACCCTTCACCCAGCAACAAAGATAAACAAAAAAAAGGCGTAAGCTTCAAAGGTAATGGCTTGATAGGTTATTATGAAGGTAAATTTTATATCTATACCTGCTTCTTAGAACAAGCCAAAAGTTACGATTTTGTAGAATGGAATTGGCTGATGCGCGATTACGTGCGTGATCGGACGCAGATATTATATTACATTGAGAATAATACCTTGCAAAACCCGTTTTATGAACAGGTCTATGTGCCGATTTTTGAACAGATAGGCCGGGAACGTGGGATAATATCCATTACACCGGACACGAGAAGTAAGCCTGAAAAACCTGTGCGTATTGAAGGGAATTTAGAGGGGTTAGACAGGCGAGGGTTACTTGTTTTCAATGAAGCCGAAAAGGAAAATCCACATATGAAACGAATGCACGAACAATTCCAGTTGTTTACGCCCCAGCTTAAGGCCCCTGTAGATGGGCCGGACTTAGTGGAGGGTGGTGTGTGGATTTTGAACCAAAAATTACAACAATTCTCGTTTAATCCCAGCTATGGCCGTATACAACATAAAAACATGTACTGAATGAATAAAGTAGAAAAAGCATTGAGAACAGCCGCGCTGAATATTTGTGGCGCACTATTAGTTCCTTTCCGTTTGACAGGCGCAGCCGTAGGCTGGTGCCGGAAGCAACACATGAAGCGAACCGACACTAAACGTAAACTGGCGGCNNAATGGGCGGAAAAATTGGCGGAAAAAACTGGCTACCGATACATTGTGCTGAACATTGGCGGCCACTATGTGGTTAAGCCCAAAAGGGTGTGGCAGAAACTGCTTAAATGCAAGGGCAAATACTTTGTAAAAGGCACCAGTATTCAGGACTTGGAAAACAGGGCAGTATTCATCACTAAATATCAAATTAATGTTTATAACCATTGAAGATATGAAAACCGCGATATACAAGTATCAGCGGAACCAAATTTCAGAAAACGATGAAAGCATAGTAGAAGCTAATATGCTGGCCGCCATGGAAGAGGTGCGCAGTTACCTTGCAGGGCGCTATGATGTAGACACCATATTTGCAGCCATTGGAACGGCGCGCAATCAACTGTTAGTGGAATACACCAAAAGTATCGCGGTGTGGTACTTCCTGCGCTTAAGCAATCCTGACGTGATATTTGAAAAGGCTAAAGCCTACTACGAATATGCCGTTACATGGCTGTCGGATGTAGCCGATGGAAAGCTTAACCCGGCGCTTCCGCCAAAGCCTGACAGGGGCGGCATTCCTGATGGCAGCAGTGTTAGCTGGGGAAGCAGTGAACAACGTTATGATAATTCCTATTGAAACAACCTTTAAACACCGTTTAAATGACCGTTAACGATTTATATAACCAAAAATTTGTAGCCAAACAAGCCGAAACGGCACAAATGATCCAAAAGGCCAAGCAAGTGATCACCGAATTGGAAGTATCACAGGCACGGCTGGTTAAAAGCGACAATGCACAGTGGAGATCGTCGCATCAACAGGCGCTGAACATAGAAAACCCCAAACGGATCAACCTGTACAATACCTATGATTACACGGTTGACCTTGATACGCACGTCACCGGTGTGGTGGACAGGACAAAGCTTGGCGTTATGCAACGCCGGTTTAAGCTAACCGATAAGGCCGGTAAAGAGGACTTTGACGTCACAGCGCTGTTTGAAGCACCGTGGTTTTGGCTGTTTATGAGCCTTGCGCTGGACTGCGAATATTATGGTAACAGCCTGATCCAACTTGGCAATGTAGTTTCAGTGGAAGGAAAGATGTATTTTGAATCGGTCGAATTAATACCGCGCAATAACGTTTGTCCCGAATATGGTGTTATACTGCGCGATCAAAGCGATACGCCGGATATGGGTATAACATACCGTAAGGGGCCGTTCGCATTGTGGACTGTAGAAGCCGGTACGCCTAAAGGATTAGGCCGCTACCTGAAGGTAGCGCCGCATGTAATCAGCAAAAAACACGTGCAAATATTTTGGGACAACTTCGCTGAACGCTTTGGCATTCCCATCATTTATGCCACATCCGAAACACGCAATGATGGCGACCGCACGAAGGTGGAAAACATGCTATCAAATTTTGGTAACAATACCTGGGGATTTTTCCCTGCAGGCGTAAAACTTGACCTTATCGAAACCACCAAAGGCGATGCCTTTAAAGTATTTGATGAACGTATCATTCGGGCAAACAAGGAAATATCCATAGGTTTAGCCGGGCAAACAATGGCTTTTGAGGATGGTAGCAGTCTGTCACAGGCGGAAGTGCATGAAAAAGGTTTTGATGAAATAAAGAACGCTTTTGCCAAAAACCTGAAGTTTCTGATTAACTTCCAGCTGCTGCCTAAAATGGCCATGCACGGATTCCCTGTTCAGGGTTACACCTTTGATTGGGATGATAGCGCCGAATATACACCTGAACAGATGAGAGAAATTGAAGCCATGCTATTGGATGATTACGAAGTTGATCCGCAATACTTCATCGAAAAGTACGGCATTCCTATTACCGGTAAGAAAGAAAGTTTTTTCCAGTAGCGCAGGTTAAAGCCATAAGCCGCCAAAATACACCCATAGCATCCACCACCGTGGCGCAGCTGCTGGATAACCTTTATTTTTCCAACCAGCGGCTGTGTGATTGCCTGGAAACATTACCCGTTTCTGAATACGATACACAAGCGAACCGTGATGTGATCCGGCAGGCTATTGAACTGGTAAAAGACGGGCGAAAACAAATGGCCATGAGGCTGCTGGGTGAAATGTATTCAGCCAACTATGATAAAGCCGTACGCACGGTGTACGGTAATCCGGTTATAGGGCAAAAGGGGTATGAACACGTTATGCAGTTTACGGCCAACCTTGGCCGGACGGCCTACTACAAAGCAGCGCAGGTCGTGAATGAATTATCTTCACAGGTGGATAAAAAGAATTATGACCAGCAGGCGAAGGAAATAGGGAAAAAGTACAACCGGTTTCAGGCCGTTGAACATAATTCGACCGTGGCACGCAGTCGCACGGCAAAGCAATATGAAAGTTTTCAGTCGGAATCCAGGTTGTACCCCAATATCGAATGGCTACGCACACGCAGTAATACGCCGCGTGAAGCCCACTTGGCCTACGTAGGCTTAATCCTTCCGAAAAACCATCCGTTTTGGCGGGAAAACCAGCCGGGAAACCTATACGGGTGCAAGTGCGACTGGCGGACAACAGATGCAGATACATCCGCCGAACCGCTGGTCTATGTCCCACCAGCACCGGGACTGGATGGCAACCCTTACGAAACCGGTGAAATATTCACCAAAAGCCATCCCTATTTTGAACATGCCAAGCCGGCTAAGGTAAACAGTGCTATAGCATCCATGCCGGTAGAAAGCACCTATAAAAGTATTGCTGCCGCCGGACGTAAACAGGTACGGTATAACATCCTGCACAGCAAAGATGCACTGGCAAAGAATGCGGAAGTGGCTAATGACATGCTGAAACTTGGATATACCCGTGTGGATATATTGCCCGATATACACCAAAAAGATGCTGCACTACGCAAACAATTCCTGCCCAGNNCCTGCCCGCAGGATATAATCAACGTGACCCCAAAAAGAATCCTGAAGCGGTGATGTATAAAGGCAATGAAGTGCGCGTAAGTGAATTTAAGGTGTTGACCGGTGAACGCAATTTTATCAACCACATCCGCGCCGCCGCAAAACAGGCGGATTATTGCGTACTAAAATTAAAGGTGGAACAACGCAAAAAACTAACAGATAGGTATATTAAAGGCTGGGTGGAAAAATTAAAAGTGGAATTGAACATGAAAGGTATAACAGTGCTTGATAGTGATGGAA
>DBDM01000048.1:5929-6316 GCA_002293585.1 Bacteroidales bacterium UBA932 | reverse complement strand
ATAGTAAATAATAAATAGTAAATTAAATGAAACAACCCACAGAGATTAATATTGAGTTGAGTGAAGAAATGGCGCAGGGCACTTATGCCAATTTAGCCGTAATTTCTCATTCGCCCAGTGAATTTGTGCTTGATTTTGTACGCATCATGCCGGGTATGCCGAAGGCGCAGGTGAAAAGCCGCATTATTCTTACGCCCGAACATGCCAAACGTTTGCTGAATGCTTTGCAGGATAATATTACGAAGTATGAGAACGCTTATAGCGAAATCACGCTCAACGAAGGCGGAATGCCGCCCATCCCGATGACATTCGGTCCTAATACAGCCCAAGCTTAATATACAATATAAAAACTAATGTATGACTAAACCTTTGAAAATTGTAGTGCTG
>DBDM01000048.1:5657-5828 GCA_002293585.1 Bacteroidales bacterium UBA932 | reverse complement strand
TACCATTGAATTATTGACCATGGGTCCCGGCCGCGCTGCCGACATTATCCGCGAAGGATTGTTCCGCGGCGCCGATGGCGGTGTACTGCTCACCGACCGCAAGTTCGCAGGCGCCGACACGCTGGCTACCTCTTACGCTTTGTCGCAAGCCTTGCGCAAAATGCAGCCCGA
>DBDM01000048.1:0-5620 GCA_002293585.1 Bacteroidales bacterium UBA932 | reverse complement strand
CCGCAGGTAACTTATGCCGAAGAGATCATATCGTTTGACGGTAAGGAAATAACCATTAAGCGCCGCCTCGAACGTGGCGTGGAAACAGTGGCTGCTTCGTTGCCGCTGGTGATTACCGTACACGGCTCGGCGCCCGACTGCCGTCCGCGTCATGCCAAGCAACTCATGAAGTACAAACATGCCAAAACGCTGACTGAAATTCAGGAAGCCGACGCCGATTATTACACCGAATTGCAAAATGTGGATTACCTTCGCATTTCCGAATGGGGCGTGGCCGACGTGGGGGGCGAAGAACAACAGTTCGGACTGTCGGGGTCGCCTACCAAAGTGAAAAAAATTGAAAATATCGTGTTCCAGGCGAAGGAATCAAAGCGGCTTGCCGCTACCGACGCCGATATTGACGGCATGATCAAAGAATTGATGGCCAATCACACGATAGGATAAAAATAATTCATAACTCGTAATTTGATTAAAATGAATAACGTATTTGTATATTGTGAACTGGAAGGCGGAAAAATAGCCGATGTGAGCCTCGAGTTGCTTACCAAAGGCCGCGGATTGGCCGCCCAACTGGGCGTTAAGGTAGAGGCCGTGGCTATCGGACACAAACTTTCAGGCATTGAAAAGGAATTGATGACTTACGGCGCCGACATTGTGCATATGGCCGACGACGAGCGCTTAGACCCGTTCCGCACATTACCGCACGCTGCTATTGTCATGGGCGTGATCAAAGAAACACAACCCCAAATTGCGCTTTTCGGCGCATCAAGTATTGGCCGCGACCTGGCGCCCCGCGTGTCGAGCGCCCTGAAAAGCGGTCTCACCGCCGACTGTACCAGTCTTGAGATCGGCGACCATACCGACACGAAAGGGAATACTTATAAGAACTTGTTGTACCAAATTCGCCCTGCTTTCGGCGGAAACATCATTGCTACCATCATTAACCCCGATTGCCGTCCGCAGATGGCCACCGTGCGCGAAGGTGTGATGAAGAAAGAGCCGCTGGCCGCTCCAGTAAAAGGGGAAGTGAAAAAAGTAGACGTGAAAAAATATTTGAACGATACCGACTTTGTAGTGCGTATCATTGAACGTCACATCGAAGAACGCAAGATTGACATCAAAGGCGCTTCGGTAGTGGTGGCCGGTGGTTATGGCGTAGGCAGCAAAGAGAACTTCAAACAACTGTTTGACCTGGCTGCGGTGCTCGGTGATGAAGTAGGCGCTTCACGCGCGGCCGTTGACTCCGGCTTTGCCGACCATGCCCGCCAGATCGGACAAACCGGTGTGACCGTGCGTCCGAAACTCTATATCGCCTGCGGTATTTCGGGACAAATTCAGCATACCGCCGGTATGGACCAGTCGGCCATCGTCATTTCGATTAATACCGATCCGGCTGCACCCATTAACCAAATTGCCGACTACGCCATTGTAGGTGATTTGAATGAGGTAGTACCGAAAATGATCAAAGCATATAAGAACAATAGTAAATAATTTATTGGTATGGAGATTACAATAGGACGGATGGAAAAACCGGAGAGGGGAGAAGGAAAATCGGAGCGTGGTACAAGAACAGTAGAAGACCTGTTTGTGTGGCAAAAAGCGCATGAATTTACGCTTTTGGTATACAAATCGACGAAGAAATTTCCTAAACGGGAAATTCAAGGATTAGCCGCTCAATTTCGTCACGCCGCCGTTGTTATGACTTCCAGCATGGCCGAAGGCTATAAACGCCGCATTCCACAGGAAAAGATGCGTTTCTTCAATGCGTCTCAAGGCGCTTTGGAAGAATGCCGCTATTACATTACACTGTGTAAAGATTTAAAATTCATAGATGAAAAGGTCACGGAGCAGATGAAAGATCTGATCGAAAGCGTGAACCGCCTGCTGACCTCTTATTGTAGTAAATTTGATAACATCCAGTCAAAGAAATAACTAAAAAGTATTACAACCATGAACTTTTATAAAGATAATAAAGATATAGCTTTCCAGTTGCAACATCCCCTGATGCGCAAAATTGTGGAATTGAAAGAAAAAGGTTTTGCCGACAAAGGTAAATACCCGCACGCCTTCCTTGATACGGACGATGCGTTGGACAGCTACGATAAGGTGTTGGATATTCTCGGTGAAATTTGCGGCGATATCCTGGCGCCCAATGCCGAAGAAGTAGACCATGACGGGCCGCAGGTAATCGACGGCCGTATTAAATATGCACCGGGCACGCAACGAAATCACGATGCCCTTACGCAGGCAGGCCTTTACGGCATGTCGTTGCCGCGCGAATATGGCGGATTGAATTTCTCCATGGTGCCTTACGTAATGGCTGCCGAGATTGTGAGCCGCGCCGATGCAGGCTTTGCTAATATTTGGGGCCTGCAGGATTGCGCCGAAACCATTCATGAATTTGCATCGAAAGAAATTAAAGAAGAATTTTTACCGCGTATCAATAAGGGCGACACCTGCTCCATGGACCTTACCGAACCCGATGCGGGCAGCGACCTGCAGGCGGTGATGTTGAAAGCCACCTGGGACGAAGCCAAAGGTGTGTGGTTGCTCAACGGTGTGAAACGTTTCATCACCAACGGCGACGCCGAAATTAAATTAGTGTTGGCGCGTTCGGAAGAAGGTACTGCCGACGGCCGCGGCTTGTCGTACTTCGTGTATGATAAGGCCTGGGGCGGTGTGCGTGTGCGCCGTATAGAAAATAAACTGGGTATCAAAGGCTCGCCTACCGCCGAACTGGTGTTCACCAATGCGCCGGCTAAATTAGTGGGCGACCGCAAAATGGGCCTTATCAAATATGTGATGTCGTTGATGAACGGCGCCCGTTTAGGCGTGGGAGCGCAATCCGTAGGTTTATCGGAAGCCGCCTACCGTGAGGCCTTGAAATATGCCCATGAACGCGCACAGTTTGGTAAAACCATTGTGAACTTCCCGGCGGTGTATGAACTGCTGGCTGTGATCAAGGCTAAATTGCAGGCATCCCGCGCTTTGTTGTATGAAACATCGCGCTTTGTGGATATGTATAAAGCCTACGGATTTATTACCGAAGACCGCAAATTGACGCCCGAAGAACGTAATGAACAGAAAGAATACCAGAAACTGGCCGATGCCTACACGCCCCTGCTGAAACTCTTTGCCAGCGAATATGCCAACCAGAATGCCTATGACGCTATTCAGGTGCACGGCGGTTCCGGCTTCATGAAAGAGTATCCGGTGGAGCGCCTGTACCGCGACGCACGTATTCTGACCATCTATGAAGGCACCTCACAATTGCAGGTGGTGGCCGCCATCCGTGGCGTGATCACCGGCGCTTACCTGGCGCGCATACGCGAGTATGAAAAAACGCCGGTGAAAGCCGAGCATGAACAGTTGAGAAAGATCCTGGTGACCATGACGGAGGAATATGTAAAAGCAGTGGAATTAGTGACCGCGAAGAACGATGCCGAATTGAGCGACTTCCACGCCCGCCGGTTGGTAGAAATGGCCGGACATATTGTGATGGGTTATCTCTTGCTCTTGGATGCTCAGCGCGAAGAAAGCTTTGCCCAGTCGGCAGCGGTTTACATTACCCGCGGCCAGGCTTGGAACCACGAGCGTTTCGCCTTCATCAACAACTTTGCACCCGACCATCTCGGCGCCTACAGCGTGATGAAAGACACGAAAGCGGAGGAGTAGGGGGGAATAATGTAATTAGTTATGATACTGAAGAAGGTAAAATTACACAATTGGAAAAATTTCCAAAATTGTGAGGTGGATTTAACTGATCGGTGTTTTATTATTGGAGCTAACGCATCGGGTAAATCGAATTTTATCGATGCCTTACGGTTTCTTCGGGATATAGCTAAACAGTCGGGAGGATTGCAGACCGCGGTAGAAGAACGTGGTGGTATTACAAAAATTCGTTGTTTAGCTGCCCGGACGCAAACTAATGTATCTATTACTGTTGAACTTGGAAATTCAGATGAAGAACACAATCTGTGGCGCTATCATCTTGACTTTGTACACACCGGTGGTGGCGTTATTAAAAGTCAGGTAAAAATAATTGCGGAAGAAGTTTATTCATACCGGGAAAAGAAATATATTTTGAAGCGTAACAGTGAAACTTCAGGCGAGGATGAAGAGACGTTGAAGTACACATATTTAGAACAAGCTACAACTAATCGGCAATTCCGGGAATTGCATGCGTTTTTCCAGAATATTGAATATTTGAATGTGATTCCTCAGATGGTTAGAGAATCATCTTCGGTTGCGACTTCTTTTACAAAAGAGGATTATTATGGTAGAAATTTCCTCGAAAGATTAGCCAAGATGAATGAGAAAACAAGGAATTCATACTTTCGAAGAATAAATGAATGTCTTAAAATTGCAGTTCCTCAATTAGAGGAATTGCAGTTTATTAAAGATAAAATGGGTATTCCCCACCTTGAAGCCAGATATGTGCATTGGAGAGCAAAAGGAAGCAAGCAGCAGGAAGTACAATTTTCAGATGGAACTTTACGTTTAATAGGCTTCTTATTTGCTTTGCTTGACAATAGTGGAGTAATTCTTTTAGAGGAACCTGAAATCAATTTACATTCAGGTATTATTGCTCAAATACCGGAATTTATTTCTAAAATTCAACGGTCTAAAAAATCAAAATCAGACACACAAATTCTGATTACAACACATAGTTATGATATTCTTTCGGCTCCGGGTATTTCCTCTGATGAGGTGTTGTTGTTGAAAAATACACAGGAGGGTACGGATATCCATAAAGTAAGTGATATTGAAGAGATAAAATCAATTGTAGATGCGGGGTTATCGATGGCGGATGCGGTTATTCCGTTTACTAAACCCAAAGAAATCGAAAAATTTTCACAAACTACTCTTTTCTAAAATGAAAGTTTACATTGTGGGTGAAGACGCTGTTACAAACGCTGTTATAAAGAAAATTCTTGCGCATTGTTCGGTTGATTTTGAAGTCATTTCACCATTACCTGCTCGTGGCGGTGAGATTAAGAGCAAAATACCGGCATTTAATAAATTATCGGAGGCTAATCCCGTTATTCTTTTAATGGATTTAGATAATAATGGTTGTGCTCCTCAACTATTGGGACAGCTAGCAAAAGAAAAGAACGATAATTTCATTTTCAATATTGCTGTTGATGAAGTGGAGGCTTGGTTAATGGCAGATAGAGATGGGTTTGCCTCCTATTTCAAGATAAAAGTAGAAGATATGCCTTCTGCTCATCAAACAAAACAGGGCGGTAGAAAAGCGCTTACAGAAATGAACTTTCCGTATAAGTCGAGCATGTACCTTACGCATGAATTGATAAAGAAGAGTAAGGATTCGGAATATTTACAGCAGCTGACCCCGAAAAAGAATGCCGCAAAAGGGCCTGAATATAATAGCTGCATAGTTCCATTTGTTGAAAATGCTTGGAATATTGAGAATGCTCGCCGGAATTCAGATAGTTTGAATCGAATGGTTTTGAGAATAAAAAATCTTTTGAAGTAGGGGATTCCCGAAATTGTCGGTTTTACGAAGTAGACTTCGAGAAATTGGCCTATTTTACTAAGTGAATTTCGTAAAATTGCCGGATGCTATTTATGCATACTCTACAATAAGCTTAGGATCAAT
>DBDM01000099.1:8768-39016 GCA_002293585.1 Bacteroidales bacterium UBA932 | reverse complement strand
TAATGGTGATCCGCGCTTATCATATAGCCAACGGCGCACCGCACCGTAATGTGGTGTTGATCCCTACCTCGGCGCATGGCACCAATCCCGCTACCGCCAGCATGGCCGGTATGCAGGTGGTGCTGGTGAATTGCGACGACAAAGGCAACGTTATTGTCGACGATTTACGCGCCAAAGCCGAACAACACAAAGATAACCTTTCGTGTTTCATGATCACCTACCCCTCGACCCACGGTGTATTTGAAAGTCGTATTTGTGAAATGATAGACATTGTGCACAAAAACGGCGGACAGGTATACATGGACGGCGCCAATATGAACGCACAGGTAGGCCTCACCAATCCCGGTGTTATTGGTGCGGACGTATGTCACCTGAACCTGCACAAAACTTTCGCCATGCCGCACGGCGGCGGCGGTCCCGGTGTAGGCCCGATCGGTGTAGCCAAACACCTTACACCCTTCTTGCCCTCGCATAGTTTGGTGAAAACAGGCGGTGATAAAGGTATACACGCTGTCGCCTCAGCGCCTTACGGAAGCGCCATGATATTGCCCATTACCTACGCTTACATTAAGCTGCTGGGAGCCGAAGGCCTTCAAAAAGCCACCGAAATGGCCATTTTGAATGCCAACTATTTGTCTACAAAGCTAAAACCTCATTATGCAACGCTCTATACCGGCGAAACCGGCCGCGTGGCGCATGAATGTATTATTGATGTGCGTGCATTTAAGAAAGAATACGGCGTTGATGCTACGGATATTGCTAAACGGTTGATGGACTTTGGTTTTCATGCGCCGACCCTCTCTTTCCCCGTGCCCGACACNNTTAATGGTGGAACCTACCGAAAGTGAATCGTTGCCGGAACTCGACCGTTTCATTCAAACCATGATCACCATCAAACAGGAATGTGAAGCGATCAAATCCGGTCAATCGGATGCGGAGGATAATCCTTTAAAGATGGCGCCCCATACGGCTCTGGAAGTAACGGGTAATGATTGGAACCATAAATATTCGCGTGCGCAGGCGGCCTATCCCTTAGATTGGATAGCCGACACTAAGTTTTGGCCCCATGTAGCCCGTGTAGATAATGGTTATGGTGACCGTAACTTATTGTGCTCATGTGCTTCTTAGAAGTTTACTTATAGAAACGGCTCAATTAAATATGGATAAAAAAGAACGGGAAAAAAGGATAATATTTTTATTTTTACTATCTTTGCCCGTTCTTTTTAATTAACTTTTTAAAATACTATATGACTAAACCTAACATCATGCGTGAACGTTTTGCGCAGTACGATGAACCGCAAAAGATTCAGGCGACCGGATTGTACCCCTATTACCGTGCTATTGAGTCGGAGCAGGATTCCGAAGTAATTATCCACGGTAAAAAAGTATTGATGTTTGGCTCCAATAGTTATTTGGGTCTGACCAATCACCCTAAAGTAAAAGAGGCCGCAGTCGAAGCCGTAAAAAAGTATGGTTCCGGTTGTGCAGGATCGCGTTTTNNTAAACGGTACGCTGGATATTCACATTGAACTGGAAAACCGCCTGGCCCAATTTGTGGGAAAAGACGGCGCATTAGTCTACAGCACCGGCTTCCAGTCAAACCTGGGAGCTATTCCCACGGTGACATTCCGTAATGACTATATCATTTTGGACGAACTCGACCACGCGTCCATCATAGAAGGCGCCCGCCTGTCGTTTGCCAAAACCGTGAAGTTTAAACATAACGACATGGGCGCATTAGAGAAAGTACTGGAACGCTGCGAGCCGGATAAACTCAAATTGATCGTAGTCGACGGTATTTTCAGCATGGAAGGTGATATTACCAACCTGCCGGAAATTGTACGCTTAGCCGAAAAATACAACGCCAATATCATGGTAGACGACGCCCATTCGTTGGGCGTGATCGGGGAAAACGGCCGCGGCGCTTCATCGCACTTCGGCCTTACCGACAAGGTGGACATTATCATGGGCACCTTTAGCAAATCGCTGGCATCCATCGGCGGTTTTGTGGCGGCCGATGCCGATACCATCAACTTTATCAAACACAATTCACGTTCACTCATTTTCAGTGCAAGTATCACCCCGGCTGCCGCTGCCAGTGCATTGGCCGCCTTGGATATTATGATCGATGAGCCGGAACGTATCGAACGCTTGTGGACGAATACGCACTTTGCACTCGAAGGCTTCCGCAACATGGGCTTTGACATAGGCCACACCTGCTCACCCATTATTCCCTTATACATCCGCGATAACCACAAGACCTTCCTCTTCACCAAAATGGCTTTGGATGAAGGATTATTTGTGAACCCGGTGGTGTCGCCTGCAGTCGATAATGAATCGACCCTGATACGCTTCTCCTTAATGGCCACTCACACGCAAGCCCAACTGGAAATGGCTTTGGAGAAAATGCAAAAAATAGGGCGTGAGCTCGAAATCATTAAATAACTCGGGCCTATGATAAGCATCAAAGAGGTAAAAACACACAAGGAACTGAAAAAGTTTATCGAATTTCCCTTTGAGCTTTACAAGGGGCACCCGCTTTGGGTCCCGCCCTTATTGATGGATGAAAAGAAAACGCTATCGAAACATAGCAATCCATCCTTTGACGACGGCGCCTGCGAATCGGCGTATTTTCTCGCTTA
Organism: Bacteroidales bacterium UBA932; assembly: GCA_002293585.1. Lineage (GTDB taxonomy): Bacteria > Bacteroidota > Bacteroidia > Bacteroidales > UBA932 > UBA932. The sequence goes on along the minus strand of DBDM01000099.1, from coordinate 36,374 downwards.
TAAAGACGATAAGTTAGCAGGCCGGATTGCCGGTATCATTAATCATCGCGCTAACGAAAAGTACAATGATAAATTAGCCCGCTTCGGCTGGATCGATTTTATCGACGACGACGAAGTGTCGGGTGCATTATTGAAAGCGGTGGAAGAATGGAGCAAAAATAAAGGTATGGATGGCGTGCAAGGCCCCATGGGTTTTACCGATTTTGACCATCAGGGTATGTTGGTGGAAGGCTTTGACCATGTGCCGCCCATCATTAGCCCTTACAATTTCCCCTATTATGCAGGGCATCTCGAAAAATACGGCTATAAGAAAGTGGTTGACTGGTTGCAATACCGCTTCAACGCTTCGCAGCCGGTGCCCGAAAAAGTAGAACGCATCAATAAATTAATTGCTGAAAAATATAAATTGAAAGTGTGCATATTCAACAAGCGCAAAGAATTGTTGGTACATGCCCATAAGCTCTTCAACACAATCAATGATGCTTTCGACAAAGGGGGAATTTACGGTTTTGTGAAAATGACAACCCGGCAGATTGACTACTACATCAAAGCCTACCTTCCTTTTGTGCGCCCGGAATTAGCCTGTTTCATCCTTGATGAAAACGATGAGGTGGTGGGTTTCGGCTTGAGCATGCCTACGCTCTCGCATGCTTTCCGGAAGGCCAAAGGTAAACTTTTTCCCTTCGGATTTATTCATATTCTACGGGCTTTGCGTAAGTATTCGGAAATTGATCTATACTTCAATGGCGTGCATCCCGACTGGCAAAACAAAGGTATACATTCTCTCTATTATGTGGCAATGAATAAATCGTATATTCAACACAACGTAAAAATAGCCATCTCTTCATCACAGTTGGAAACCAATACCAATGCGGTGGGGATATGGGATAACTACGAGAAAGAATTTTTATTCCGCACCCGTTGCTTCATCAAAGAAATTAATTAAATGGGTTCGTTCCTGAAAAAACTTTACCCTGCAGAAGGGCTGACCTTGTTTTATATACTACTCACCGGTCTTTATATATTATTATGGCNNCAATTTATATATTATTATGGCCGGGCGCCGCTGCCGACGGAACTTTGCCGAAATTATTGGGCGTGCGTTTATTTGTAGTATTGGCTATTATATTGTTGTCGTGGCTTCCCGTTACCAAATTGACGGCTTTACTCCGGCAGTTTTGGCTGTTGGCTTTTATCCTCTATTGGTATCCTGAAACCTATGATATCCATAGTTGTCTTTTTGGTAATCTCGATGATTTTTTAATACACCTTGATGCAATAAGTTTCGGTTGTCAACCCAGTTTGGAATTTAGCCGCGTAATGCCGTGGTATTGGATGAACGAGTTGATGAATTTTGCCTACCTTTCTTATTATTTCATTATTGCCGGAACGGTGATAAGCCTTTACATCAAAGATGCGGCAACGGGTTTCAAAGCAGTGACGGTTTTATTGTGTTCTTTCTTCCTGTATTATATCCTGTTTATTTTGTTGCCGGCGGAAGGCCCGCAGTTTTATCTTCCGTCGCCCGATAACGCCACCCCGTACACTAAACCTTTCCGCGCTATTATGCGTTTCCTGCAGGAAACAGGCGAGAAACCTACCGGCGCGTTCCCCAGTTCGCATGTTGGCATTACGGTAATTTGCATGATGATATTATGGCTTAATAACGGCCGTAAATTATTTTGGTGTTTATTGCCTTTGGCCATCCTGCTCATTGCCTCCACCGTGTATATTAAAGCCCATTACTTAGTTGATGTTATTGCCGGCTTGTTAACAGCGCCGCTGTGCTACCGGATAAGCCTGTATTTGTATAAATTTAAAAATTCGTTCATATGAAAACCATTGGAATAGCTGCCGATCATGCCGGCTTCGAACAAAAAGAATTTATTAAAGCATGGCTGCAACAGCAGGGAATGGAAGTGAAAGACTTCGGCACCCATTCGTCGGAAAGCATGGATTATCCCGACGTGGCGCACCCGCTGGCGCATGCCGTGGAAAACGGTGCGGTGGAAATGGGCGTGGCGCTTTGTGGATCCGGACAGGGCATGGCCATTACCCTCAATAAACATACCGGAATACGCGCCGCTCTTTGCTGGATGCCGGAAATTGCCTGTTTGGCGCGCAACCACAATAATGCGAATATCTGTGTGTTGCCCGCACGTTTTATCGACAATGCCGCGGCACAGGATATTGTGCAGCAATTTCTTACCGCCGCATTTGAAGGTGGCAGACACGAACGCAGAGTAGAGAAAATAATTGAGAGTTGATTTTTATGCATAGAAAATTACTTAATAGTGAACTCTCCCGCCTGACCCCGCAGGACTATAAAGCAGCAGAAAAAGCGCCGCTGGTGCTGGTGTTGGATAATATCCGCAGTCAGCATAATATCGGCGCGGCGTTCCGCACGGGCGATGCTTTTCGTATAGCGAAACTCTACCTCTGTGGTATCTGCGCCACGCCGCCCGGCGCCGAAATTCACAAAGCAGCGTTGGGTGCCGAAGATACCGTTGAATGGGAATATGTGGCGGACACGCAGGAGCTTGTACGCAGGTTGAAAACGGAGGATTATACGGTCATTGCAGTAGAACAGACCGAAAATAGCGTGATGCTGCACGACTTTCGTCCGCAACACGGTGAAAAATATGCGTTGATCTTCGGTAATGAGGTAAAAGGCGTGCAACAGGGTGCGGTCGACTTATGTGACCTGGCGCTTGAAATTCCACAATACGGCACCAAGCATTCACTAAATGTGAGCGTAAGCATTGGCGTTATTTTGTGGGATATAGTGGCAAAATTAAAATAATTTGCTATCTTTGCGTAGGTGTCATTCGTAAAACAATGCTTAAACAAGTACTTCAACAAAGTTTACAACAAAAATTATCGCCCAAGCAGGTGCAGGTGATACGCATGTTGCAAATGCCGGTCATGCAATTGGAACAACGGGTGGAGAAAGAACTGGAAGAAAACCCCGCGCTCGAAGAAGCCAAAAGCGATGACGACGACGATACGGGCAATATAAGTATTGAAGATTATGTGAGCAATGAATCGTCGGGGAAGTCATACAATACTTTTTCCTCCTCACGGACTTCGTCGAATGATTTTCCTACCTTGTCGGTAAAAGAAACATTGCCCGAACAGCTGGAAATGCAATTAGGCTACGCAGGCTTGGATGAACGGCATTACCTGTTGGCACTTTTTTTAATTCGAAGTCTCGATACCGATGGTTATTTACGTCGCGAGTTGCCGGCTTTAGCGGATGATGTCGCTTTTCGCCTGAATATCGACACCAATGAAGAAGAATTGGAAAGCCTGTTGAAGATCATACAGGGCTTCGAGCCTGTGGGTGTGGCGGCGCGTTCATTGCAGGAATGTTTGTTGATACAATTGGAAAACAAGCAACCGGCCGGTGCTGTAAAAACAGCCATAGACATACTTAATAATTATTTTGATGATTTCAGCAGGCAATACTACGACCGGGTGAAAGAAAAAATGCACCTTAGCGATGAAGCCTTTAAAGAAGCGCAGGCCATAATCATTCACCTTAATCCGAAACCGGGCGCCAGTATTGATAATGCCGACGACCGGGCTATACACGTGGTGCCCGATTTTTTCCTGGAAATTAAAAACGGCATGTTTAATCTCACCATGCCGCGCTATTCAATTCCCGAACTGCACGTTAGCAGACAGTATCAAAACATGTTGAAAAGAGAAGAAGCGTTGAAAACCCAACGGGACAAGGAAACCATAGCGTTTTTACGTCAGAAGATCGAATCGGCCAAATGGTTTATTGATGCGTTGAAACAACGGCAGGATACGCTGATGCGCACCATGCAGGCCATTTTGGATTATCAGCACGATTATTTTTTGGATGGCGACGAGACCCTGCTGCGTCCCATGGCGCTGAAACATATTGCGGCAATTACTAATTTGGATATTTCTACCATTTCACGGGTGGTGACCAGTAAATATATCCAAACCCATTTCGGCATTTTTGCTTTGAAGCAATTTTTCTCGGAGGGTATTCACAATGAGTCGGGCGAGGAAGTGTCTGTCCGTAATATTAAAAAGCTACTGGCAGAGCTGGTAGACAATGAAGACAAGGAAAATCCTTTGGCCGATGAAGAGTTGAAAGACCTGATGAAAAAAGAAGGCTTTGACATTGCCCGCCGCACCATTGCCAAATACCGCGAACAATTGAACATCCCCACCTCCCGTGTCAGAAAGAAATCAAGGTAAGCACCTTTGCAACATCCCGAAAAAATACGTACCTTTGTACTGCATTACGCTTATTGAAGATGAAAAAACGCGAATACCGGAATAAAGAAACAGCAGCGCTTGTTGCCAAAGAGCCTGCGGTAGCCTATCAGACAAAGCTGAATGTTGAATTGTTTGGTGAGGATGGCCATCGTCAATACTACACAGTGGATGAGTATGCAGAAAATTTGCGGAAAGCAATTAATCAACACTATGGCTGTGAACTTATAGCAAAACAGTAAGATGCCATATACTGTTCTTATCACCACAGAAGCTAATAAGGATATTGCGTCTATCATAGCATATATATCGGAAACTTGTTGCGCTCCACTGACAGCCGTAAACCTGTATAAGGAAATTATCGGTAAAATACGGTCGTTGGAACTATATGCCGGCATTTATTCACCGGTGTATTACAAAAGCCTTTCGATATATGGGTCGGAAGTCTATCGGATAAATTGTAAAGGCTTTGCCATTGTATATACAATTAACTATTCAACGGTAGTGGTGCACCGTATTGTACACGGAAAATTAATAACCTAAGCATCTTACGGTCTATACTTTGCTCCCAAACGCCAAGTCACCGGCATCGCCCAGTCCCGGCATGATGTAAGACTGCTTGGTCAATTCAGGGTCAATTTCACCCAGCCAAAGTGTAACGTTCTTCGCCGGAAGGTTGTCATGCAAAAAGTCTACGCCGCGGCGACTGGCAATAGGACATGCGATGTGCGTATGTGAGGGGGTGCCCCGTTCCATCAGCATTTTATAAGTTAAAACGATGGAAGCGCCGGTGGCCAGCATAGGATCCGTCAAAATAAGCGTTTTTTGGTCTAAGTTAGGCGAAGAAACATAGTCCGACTGAATGTCAAATTGTTCATGGTCTTTGCCGTATTTGCGGTAAGCACCGATAAAGGCGTTTTCGGCATCATCGAAATAATTGAGGAAACCCTGATGCAAAGGAAGTCCGGCGCGCAACACCGTGGCCAATACGATAGTTTCGGCGGGCAATTGCTGTTTAGCCATACCTAAGGGAGTTTTTATATCAACCGTCTGATATTTAATTGTTTTGCTGATTTCATGCGCCATTATTTCACCTACGCGTTCCATATTACGGCGAAAGCGCAGGCTGTCTTTCTGGACGTCTATATCGCGTAGTTCGGCAATAAACCGGTTGAACAAAGAAGGCTTTTGGGTGAGGACATGTTGTTGCATAATCATCCGATATTTTGACAAATATACGGCTTTTTTGTCTTTTTCTTCAAAAATGATTAAATTTGTCACTGATATCAGGTTTGTTATGCGGTTATTAGCCATTATTTTCCTCTATCCTTTGAGTTTGATCTACGCAACAGTAGTAGCGTTGCGTAATAAATTCTATGATTGGAAAATTTTCAAATCCTTTGAATTTACATTGCCGGTCATTACCGTGGGCAATATCACTGTAGGCGGGACCGGAAAAACGCCCCATACCGAATTATTGGTATCCCTGCTAAAAGACAGGGTGGCAACGGCTGTATTGTCACGTGGCTATAAGCGGAAAACAAAGGGTTTTCATTATGTCGAAATAACAGACACGGTGGCGATGGCCGGAGATGAACCCTTACAGATGAAACGTAAATTTCCGGAAGTTACTTTTGCCGTGGATGCCGACCGTGTGGCCGGTATACGGCGATTGCAACGGGAGGTGGAAAATCTTGGCGTAGTAATTCTCGACGATGCTTATCAGCATAGAAGAGTGCGCCCATCATTGTCGTTATTGATGGTTGATTATACGCGGCCGGTTACCGAAGACCATTACTTGCCTTACGGGCGGTTGCGTGATAGCCTGAGCCAAAAACACCGCGCCGACGTGGTGGTAGTTACCAAGTGCCCGTCGAAAATGCAGCCCATCGAACAGCGGCTGATGACAAAAAAAATGAATTTGTACCCTTACCAGCACTTATATTTTACAGGGATTAATTATGGGTTTCCGCGTCCTGTGTTTTCTAAAACGGCGGTCTTACCCCATACGGTACATGAAGTGATAGCCATCACGGGAATTGCCAATCCGGTGCCTTTTATCGAGCACCTGACTACCTTTGCCAAAGTGATCAAACATCTTGATTTTCCGGATCACCATGTTTTTACACGGAAAGATATTAAACATATAAATGCCCTGGCTGCGGCACATCCGGGTGTTCCCATATTTACTACGGAGAAAGATGCACAGCGGTTGCAGATGATCAATGAATGCAGCGAACAATTGAAAAAACAATTATTCTATGTCCCTATCAAAGTGGCGTTTTTATCGGCGTCCGAGGGCGAAAAATTTAGCAAATTCATTACCGACTACGTGCAAAAGAATAAACGCAATACTATTTTGCATCGTTAGTTTTTTCCCTGCATAACCACATTCCCACAAAGGTCAACAGACCGTTTACGAGCAATAGCGCAAAGCCGAACCCGAAGTCAAAATAATAAATGCAAAGCCGGTCGAGTGCATAGCACAGCAGCGGCGACAGTACGGCTACCGCCGGCATCATCTTATCACGCACACGGTATTTGGTGAGCAGTCCGAAGAAAAAGAAACCGAGTAGAGGGCCGTAAGTGTAAGAAGCCACCGTGTATACCAAATTGATGATCGCATCATTTTTTACGCTGTTGTAGAAAATAATTAACAGCAGGAATAGCGTTGCAAAACTTAGGTGTATGATATAGCGCACCCGTTTTTTTTGCTTTTCATTCCAGTCTTTGCGCTTTTCCATGCCGGCAATGTCAATGCAAAACGAAGTGGTTAGCGAGGTGAGCGCTCCGTCGGCACTGGGATAAGCGGCAGAGATCAATCCGATGATGAATATAAGTCCGGCGACAGTGCCCAGGTGATTGATGGCAACGGTAGGAAAAATCAGATCGGTGTCAGTAAAGTGCAGACCTTTCTGTTGCACATACATGGCTAAAATAGCGCCCAGCAACAGGAAAAGAAAATTGACCACTACCAATATGCCGCTGAAAGTGAACATGTTTTTTTGTGCGTCTTTCAGGTTGCGGCAACTTAAATTTTTCTGCATCATCTCCTGGTCAAGGCCGGTCATGGCCACACACACAAACACCCCGCCCAGAAATTGTTTGATGAAATTGGTTTTCGATTGCCAGTCGGTGTCGATCCAGCGCGTGTAGCCGCTTTCTTTCACTAAGCTGAACATTTCGTTAAAATTCCATCCCATCTCATGGCACACGGCAAACACGCAATAAACCACAGCCAGCAGCATGAACGTGGTTTGCAGCATATCTGTCCACACAATAGTTTTAATGCCGCCTTCGAAGGTGTAGAGAATAATTAATACAACAAAGATCAACCCTGCCACCCAGAACGGAATGCCCAATTGCTGCAGGATAAAGGTGTGCAGCACGCTCACCACTAAAAACATTCTCAACGTGGCGCCCAGCGTGCGGGACAGGATAAAAAACGCAGCGCCGGATTTATAAGTGAAAAAGCCGAAACGTTTTTCGAGATAAGTATAAATCGACGTGAGTTGCATTTTGTAATAGAGCGGCATGAGCACCGTAGCAATGACAATGTAGCCGGCTAAAAAACCCAGCACCATGGGCAGGTAATAAAACGCCTGGTTCTGCACATTGCCCGGCACGCTCATGAACGTTACGCCCGACAACGAAGCGCCAATCATGCCGTAGGCCACTACGAACCAGGGTGAACGGCGGTTGCCGGTGAAGTAAGTATCATTGTTGGCATGGCGCGACGTAATCCAGGTCACGCCGAAAATCAGCAAGGTATAAGCAATGAAAATAAAGGCGAGTAATGACGGTGTCATTAGGTTAAGAATTGAAGGTTAATATATCGGGCGTCATGCTTGCCGGTTTAAGTTAACCAATCCCTCCGGCAGTTGCATGGTAATGGTTTTCTTTTTGTGGTCTGTCTTTACGATTAATTCTTCGCGACAGGGGATAATCACTTCATTGTCGCCGTTCACCACCAGCAGGCAAGGGTTGCCGGGGATGTCCATGAAATCACGGACAGTGCCGATAGCACCGGCGGCTTCATCAACGACTTCATAGTTGAAAATTGAAAATTGAAAATTGAAAATTGGGGATACGTTGTCTTTATTATGCATTTTCATTTTCAATTCTCCATTCTCCATTTTCAATTTGATGACTTGCCCCACCAATTCTTCGGCCAGCGCCTGGGTTTCCATATCGTCGAAAATGACCAATGCGCGGCTGTTGCCGCGGGGATCGAATTGTTTAAAAAAGAAAGGAACCGGACAACCATCAATCGTGATGAATACCGGTTCCTTCAAATTTATTTCTTCGGGTGCGCTGTCGAATAATTTGATAATTAATTCGCCATTACTCCCAAATGTTTTGTGTACATTCGCAAAGGGCAACAAGTGGTATGTCTTGTCCTTGCCCATGATCGTAATTATTCTGCTGCGGGAGCTTCGGGTGCAGGTGTTTCAGTTGCAGGAGCCTCAGTAGCGGGTGTTTCAACGGCAGGTGCTTCGGGTGCAGGCGTTTCGGCGGGAGCGTTTTCTGCCTCAGCGGCTGCTTTAGCTTCAGCTTCTTTCATGGCCTGTTCGCTCTTTTTCTGGGCTACAACGGCGGCTTTGGCTTCTTTGGTTTTCGCTTCGGCTTCGAGACGGGTTTTCACGTCGTTGCGCTTAGTCTGTGCCAGTTCGCTACGTTTGGCTTGTACCTTATTTTCTTTTTCTTCCATCCAGGCCGTCCATTTTGCATTGGCGGTTTCTTCCGTCAACGCGCCTTTCTTCACACCTTCCATAAGATGCTTTTTCAGCAACACGCCTTTGTACGACAAAATGCGGCGGCAGGTATCGGTGGGCTGAGCGCCTTTGACCAGCCAGCTCAAAGCCTTTTCACCGTCTACCTCAATGGTAGCGGGATTGGTATTGGGGTTGTAGGTGCCGATGCGTTCAATGAACTTACCATCGCGAGGTGCGCGACTGTCGGCTACAACAATGTGAAAATAAGCGTAATCTTTTTTACCGTGGCGGGCTAAACGAATCTTTACTGACATTTTATGTTTGTTATAAGTTAATATTTTTTACATAACTTCCTTATCTTCTCGAGAAAAGGTGTGCAAAGGTAAGGCTTTTTTTCGAAAGGACAATAATTTTTCATCTTTTTTTATTATATTTGCAATAATTTTTGTCTTAGTTGTAAGCATGAGGGTTCTATATATAATTGTTATACAGATATTTATTTCGTTTCCGTTGCCGGTTTGGTCGCAACAAGCCGAAGAAGACTTGAAAACAGGTGATTTACGACTGTTTCAGGATAAGTATTCCGAAGCAATACAGGCTTATACTGTTGCTATCGAGCAGGATGCCCGCCTGTGGAAAGCCTATCTGGGCAGAGGAATGGCTTATGCAAAATTGGGCGATTATACCAATGCCATTGCCGACTACACGCAGGTGATCAGCTTGTCGCCTTATGACCCCGAAGCCTATTATTTGCGCGCCGGATTGTACATGACGCGCAATGAATATAACGAGGCGATTGCGGATTACACGAAGATATTAGCCATAGATTCTACACATGCTAAAGCGTATATGGACCGCGGAATGGCGCATTATAAGCTGAAAAATTACGACGTTGCGGTAACTGATTTTTCCGAAGCCATACTTATTGATTACTATCTTACGGATGCCTATTATTACCGCGGGTTGGCAAAAATTGCCCGTCGTGATGTCCGCAATGCGGTGCCCGATTTTTCCAAAGCGATAGAATTATTGGAATCAAAAGCCCTTTACTATAAAGACCGCGGGTTCGCTTATTATATTTTGGGCGAATGGAAACAGGCCGGCGCCGATATGACGAAGGCGCTGGAATTGGACGCTTCGCTTAAACCTGAAATCGATGTAATAAAAAAGACCTTTCTTCCTTAATAAGACCTTGAAATCTTGAGACTTTAAGGNNATCTCTTAGTCACTTAGTTACTTAATCACTTAATTACTTTATGTATCCTATTCTCAACAAGCGTTGCCTTGCAGAAGGTATTTACCTGATGGACGTGGAAGCGCCCCGTGTGGCGCGAGCGTCACAGCCCGGACAGTTCCTGATTGTGCGCACACACGAACAGGGAGAGCGCATCCCTTTAACAATATGCGATTATGATGCTAAGCGCGGTAGCGTTACCATTGTTACACAAGTGGTGGGCGCCGGTAGCCGAATCATCTGCACCAAAGAAAAAGGCGAGGCTTTGCTTGATGTGGTGGGGCCGTTGGGACAACCCTCGGAGTTTTTGCATTTGTCCAAAGAAGAATTGGCAAAACAACATTTTTTGTTTATTGCCGGAGGGGTAGGAACGGCGCCCGTGTACCCGCAAGTGAAATGGCTGCATGAGCAGGGAGTGAAAGTCGATGTGATCATCGGTGCGAAGAATGCGGGTATGGTCATTTTGGAAGAGGAAATGAAGGCCGTGTCCGATGAGGTGTTTGTTACTACCGACGATGGTTCGGCGGGTAGCAAGGGATTGGTGACGGATCAACTGAAGGCCTTATTGGCTGCCGGGAAAAAATATACCCACATTGTGGCCATTGGCCCAATGGTGATGATGAAGTTTGTGGCATTGGCTGCCAAAGATTCGGGCATTCCGCTTACGGTGAGTTTGAATACCCTGATGGTCGACGGTACGGGCATGTGTGGCGCCTGCCGTGTAAGCGTGGGCGGAAAAACGAAATTCGCCTGTGTCGACGGACCGGAATTTGATGGCTACGCGGTGGATTTTGATGAAGCCATGCGCCGCCAGCAGATGTATAAAACAATGGAAGTGGAAGCTGATCACAAATGTAAAATAGGATTGAACAATGGCCAATAAAATACCCCGTCTCGAGGCGCGCGAGCAAGACCCTAAAGTACGCGCTAAAAATTTTGAAGAAGTATGCATGGGCTTCACTATGGAAGAGGCACAGCTGGAAGCATCACGCTGCCTGCAATGCAAGAACCCGAAATGTGTATCGGCCTGTCCGGTGAGCATTCAAATCCCTCGTTTTATTGCACAGGTGTTGAATGGCGATGTGAAGGAAGCAGCCCGCGTGATTGCCGAAGACAGCAGTCTGCCTGCCGTGTGCGGGCGTGTGTGTCCGCAGGAATCGCAATGCGAGGGCGATTGTATTTTGGGGGTTAAAGGACAACCGGTGAATATCGGAAAACTAGAACGTTTTGTGGCCGACTGGAGTCGCGAGAACGGCGTGGTGTTTACGGACAAGGCGCCAGCCAATGGAAAGAAAGTAGCCATTGTAGGCAGCGGTCCCGCCGGATTGGCCTGTGCCACCGACTTGGCGAAGAAAGGCTATGAAGTGATGGTGTTCGAGGCCTTGCATAAGCCCGGCGGTGTGTTGGAGTATGGCATTCCGGAGTTNNAAAAATGAAATCGACAACCTCAAAAAGTTGGGTGTAACCATTGAAACCAACGTGGTAGTAGGACGCACGGTGACTATTGATGATCTGTTTGAAAAGGAAAAATTTCATGCTGTGTTTATCGGTTCCGGCGCTGGATTGCCTAAGTTCATGGGCATTCCCGGCGAAAACTTGAATGGCGTATTTTCGGCCAATGAGTTTTTAACGCGTAATAACCTCATGCGAGCATATGATACCAACTATCAGACGCCCATATTTACAGGCCGTCGCGTGGCAGTAGTTGGCGGTGGCAATGTGGCGATGGATGCGGCGCGCACCGCACTGCGCCTGGGCGCTGAGGTGAGTATTGTGTACCGCCGCACCGAAAAAGAACTGCCCGCCCGCGTGGAAGAAGTGCANNGCCAAAGAAGAAGGTATCACCTTTCACATGCTCACCAATCCTGTGGCTGTGTTGGGAGACGAGAAAGGCTGGGTGAGCGGCTTGCGCTGCATCCGGATGGAACTGGGCGACCCCGACGAGAGCGGCCGTCGCAGTCCTAAGGAAATTCCCGGTTCGGAATTTGAACTACTCACCGATGTAGTGATCATGTCGCTGGGCACCTCGCCCAATCCGCTCATTTCATCCACTACCAAAGGATTGGAAGCGAACAGGCGACAATGTCTAGTCGCCGATGAGCANNATCGGAGTTCGAGATCCCCTGCGAGACGGTCATCATGGCCTTGGGCACCTCGCCCAATCCGCTGATCTCGACTACTACCGAAGGTTTGGAGACCAACAGGTGGAAATGTCTGGTAGCCGATGACCACGGAGCTACCACACGCTCCGGTGTCTTTGCCGGTGGTGACGCCGTTACCGGTGCTGCTACGGTGATCCTGGCCATGGGCGCTGGACGCAAGGCCGCCGTTGCGATAGACAGGTATTTATCTTAACAATCGCCACACCCCATAGCCTATTCCTGCGGCCAGCAGCAAGGCGCCGGCGTAGATGTACAGGTAATAGTTTCCTGCAATATCATACAGTGAGGTGTTCATGTCGGCATCGGGAAAAATGAATAGTATAAGAAAAGCCAGACTGTTGTTTACTGCGTGCATGAAAATACAAGGCCAGAGCGAGCGGGTACGGTAATAGACCCATCCGAAGACCAATCCTATACAAAATGCAGGGATGGCCTGCCAGGGGTTAAGGTGCATCACGGCAAAAATAATGGAGGAGTGAATAATGGCTTTTGCCGGCGTAGTGTGCTTTAGTAATCCTTTCAATATCACGCCACGGCACAGCCACTCTTCGCAGAACGGTGCAGCTACTACGGCGGTGAGGAATAAGGCAATGCTTTTTTCACCGAATGCACGTTCAAGGATTGTTTTTACCCATTCCGGCATAGGTATCCACATCGACAGGGGTTCAATGACGACGGACAATAAGGGCGTTAATATTAACAATAAGAAGTATAAGAAGAATGTCGGTTGAACTCCGGCGGGAGGCGCTTCTTCTTTGTTGGCCTGTCCTTTTCCAAATTGTATGACAATGAAAGCCATTAACACAAAGGCTAGTATGTAGGCCAACAGGTTGCCCCAAGCCAGCCCTGCACTGCCGGTTACGGTAGTGAGTGCTCCGGCTATGATACCGCCGGGAATTTGGGCAAGGCATACTAATAGTAAAAGCATCCACGATTGGGAAAGGGTGGGGTTGTAAGTAAATAATCGTTTCATTAGTCATAAATTTTCACAAATGTATAAATAATTTGTATATTTGCGACAAATATATACGTTTATGAAAGACACCTTATCTATTATTGCACAGCGTAAAAGCGTCCGTCATTATACCAAAATTCCTGTAGCAAGCGAACAAATTGATATCTTACTGAGGGCTGCTATGGCCGCACCTTCGGCCAAAAATCTGCAAGGTTGGGAATTTATTGTGATCACCGACCGGGAGAAACTGGATTATATCGGTGAGCGGGTGGCTACGGCGCGCATGTTGCTAATGGCGCCTGTGGCGATAGTGGTTTGTGGTAATGTAACTAAATATACCGGAGAGTCGCAAATGAATTGGGTGGTCGACTGTGCCGCTGCTACCGAAAACATCTTGTTGGCAGCGGAGTCTGTGGGATTAGGTGCTGTGTGGACAGCCTCTTATCCTTACGCCGATCGTATGGCTGTGGTGCGTGCTGCTACCGGTATCCCTATTGAAATTATGCCGTTGTGCGTGATCCCTTTGGGCTATCCGGTGAAAGATGAACCGGTGAAAGATAAATGGCGTCCCGAAAAAATCCATTATAACCAATGGTAAACCGCCCGGACATAAAATCGAAAATTCCACTGTTCCTGCGGAATAAGTATGTAATTACTTTATTAGTGTTTTTGTTGTGGATAACGGTGTTCGATAAAGAAAGTTTGACTCATTGGTTTAACAGCCGCATGGAAATCCGGCGGATGAAAGCGGAAAAACAATATTACCAACGGCAATTGAAAAGTACGATGGATGCCATGCAGCAATTGCGTTCTAATAATGATAGTCTTGAAAAATTTGCCCGTGAACATTATGGTTTTCACAAGCCGGATGAGGATGTATTTATCGTAGAATAATGTATCGGTCAACTATTTGCTCTTGCCTGCCTTTTTATGGGTTGGTTTTGGAAGTAATTTGCGGCTCATTGGCAAAAAATCGAATAATTTCCGGAGTATTGCCTTTTGTAATGCCTTTGCAAGTATGAAGAATAGGCTGGCGTTATAAATTACTGATATTCAGCAATAAAATAAATATGATGGTAGCCGAAGAATTTTTTATAAAGTTAAAAAAAGACGGATTTTGATTTAGATAACTGAAAATCTGAAAAGTTAAATTTTGAAACTATTTTTTTTTGTCCTATATTTGCTCAATTATATGTAACAGGTAAAAATTAGAAACATTATATGAAAAAGCTCATTATCTTGTTGTTATTTATTGGAACGGCTGGTTATACGGCAGCACAAAAGCCTGTGGTGTCTAAAGTCAGTACCCAAGCAGACCGTCCGGTTAAAGTCCGGGAAACCGCAGAATCATGTTATAATGAAGCTGTTACTCTTTTAGAAGAGGGGAATTTCGAGGAAGCGATGTCGAAGTTGACAAGGGCAATTAGCTTGAAACCCAAGTTTGAACAGGCCTTAATTAACAGGGCTGCCGTTAAATCCGAAATGCGCGACTACAAAGGTGCGATCGAGGATTTCGACACGGCTTTGAAGATTAAGCCATCGGCCGGCGCTTACTTTGGCAGGGGAAAAGCCAGGTATGCCCTCAATGATAAGGCCGGAGCGCTGGAAGATTATACGAGCGCCATTGAACAGGACGATAAGTTTGCCCAAGCCTATTATTATCGCGGTGGGATTTATTTTGAACAGTACGACATGCAGAAGGCTATCGAAGATTATAACAAGGCGATAATTTGCAAGCCTGATTATATCTATGCTTTTAACGATCGTGCCAATGCCTATAAAGTATTAGGTAATATGGAAGCTGCGCTGGAAGACTATTCCAAAGCTATTGCCCTGGACGAAAATTCTATCGATTTCGCTTTCAATAACCGCGGAAATCTTCAACGTAATTTGGGTAATTATACCCATGCCATTGAAGACTATACGGCTGCCATCAAAGTGAACCCGGATTATTACCAGGCTTACAATAACAGAGGCCTCGCAAAAATAGATGCCGGCGACTACAACGGCGCCATTGATGATTTTACGGAAGCCTTGCGTATAAAAGCCGATTATCATTTTGCACTAAATAATCGCGGCAATGCTAAATTCAAAATGCAGGAATATAAATCTGCTATTGAGGATTATGACGCGGCGATCGCGGTATTCTCTAACTACGGCTACGCTTTTCTGAATCGCGGTGTGGCTAAGGAAATGCTGCGAGACATGAACGGTGCAAAGGCCGATTATCAGCATGCCCAATCACTGGGTGTTGAGATTGCTGATAATTATCTGAAAGAAATGAGCTACTAACCAAAAAATAGCCTTAGAACAATTATGAAAAATACTTTCAAATACCTGTTTCTTGTATTCGTACTCCTTGGAAGCGTTGAGTTTGCTTCGGCTCAAGGTGATGTAGCTTTTACCAATGCTAATTTTTTTGACCGGCCCGATGAGTTGAATGCAGCATTGGAAAAAATATTGCAGGCTGATAAACATTGTGCCAAAGCTGAAAAAATTAGCCCGTCGCCCTTGTTTTTTGCTACGCCGGAAGTAGAATCTTTCTATGCTTCGGCGTTGCCCTTGTACTTAGATGCCAATGCTTTTAATCCCGATAATGCGGAATTGAACGCCAAGATCGGTAAGTGTTATTTGTATGTAACGAAAGAAAAAGCCTTGCCGTATATTCAAAAGGCCATGAGCTTGAAAATTAATAATATTAATCCTGAACTGTATTTACTGCAGGGCTTGGCGCTTCAAGCCATGCAGCAATTCGATGATGCCGTCGAAGCATTTAAAATATTTAAAGGACGTTTATCTCCGGACGGTTACGACAGGTATGCCGGACTGGTGGAAAAACGCATCAAAGAATGCCAGGTGGCTAAAGAGATGATGGAAAAACCGCATTATGCTTTTGTCGATCACATCACGGCATTGAATACTGCCGGCAGAGAGTCACATCCGATAGTGGTTGGTGAAGGTAATCGTTTATTGTACACTTCCAAACAATTGAGCGTTTCCGCCGGGGATTTTCAAGTGATGGTTGCCGACAAACAAGGCGCCCAATTTTCTACACCTTATCTGGCGAATTTTCCGTTTGAAGGATATACGTTGCTTTGTATGGCGAACAATGATAGTTACGCTTTGTTATATCGTCCGGCTAAAAAAGGAGGCAGTATTTACGAATCTTATAAAAACGGTACGTCATGGACAAAACCCAAATCTTTGTCCGTTAATGCCCGCAAAGCCGATAACGCTTCTGCTTTCATTTCGGAAGACGGCACTGTCCTCTTCTTTTCCCACAACGCTAAAGGCGGCTATGGTGGCTACGACACTTACTACAGTATGAAAGAATACGATGGTAAATGGAGTACTCCTCAAAATATGGGTGCTATGATCAACAGTGAGTTCGATGAGCATATCCTTTATGTGTCGCCTGCCGGCAATGTGTTGTATTTTGCTTCTAACAACGCCGGTTCCATGGGTGGACTGGATATTTTCAGGGCTACTTTAGAGAATGGTGTTTGGGGTGATGTGCAGAATTTGGGCGCTCCGTTCAACAGTACGTCTGATGATATAGGTTTTTATCCTGTAAACAATGGTGCGGAATATTATGTTGCATCTAACCGCATAGGAAGCAGCGGTTCATTCGACCTTTTCAGGGTTATTGCCGCAAACCCCGCGAAAACAGTAGTGAGTAACTATGAAGATAATTTGTTGGCTTTCCATAACCAACGCGCTTCGGAATTTATTATCGAATCATCGGTAGAGGTTACACAGGGAGTAGAAATGGTGACTTTGAGCGGTTTAGTGACCGATGAGAACAAAAATCCGTTGCAGGCTGTAGTATTTATTGTTAATAATAGCAACGGCAAAGAGGTGGCAGAGTTTGTTACCTCGGCAGCTACCGGTAAATTTACGCTTCCGTTGCCTGTGGGTGCCGACTACGCTGTAATGGTCACTGCGCCGGGGCACATGTTTAAATCGGACAATGTGAAAGTTCCTGAAAATATAACCACGAAGGTAATTAATAAGTACATGGAACTACCGGTGATGGATGTGGATAAGTGTGTAGCGTTGCGCAATGTGTTCTTTAATTTTGGCAGTGCCGTGCCCACAGCCGCTTCTACAGGTGAGTTGAACTTTTTATACCAGATGATGCTGGCTTCGCCGGACATGAAAGTGGAAATTTCAGGGCATACGGATAACCGCGGTTCGGCCGAAGGAAACCAATTGATTTCCGAACGACGTGCCAAGGCCATTGTTGATTATTTGATTAAAAGAGGTATTGAGCCCGAACGGTTAACCTTTATAGGTTATGGCTTCAATAAACCTATAGCTTCTAATGATACGGCAGAGGGGCGTAGCCTGAATCGCCGTACCGAATTTAAAATTGTATCAAACTCAGCACCGGCCGAGCAACCGGCTCCGGCGACTGAAACAAAAAAATAACGTATGACGGAAGACGAAGCCCTGTTTCTCTATGAGCAGGCGCCCGTCAATGAATTGATGGCCCTCGCTGATAAATCCCGGCAACAACACGTGCCGGGAAACGGCGTGAGTTGGCAAATAGACCGGAATGTGAACATCACGAATGTTTGCATCTCCGGTTGTTTATTTTGTAATTTTCATTGTAAAATTCATGAAACCGGCAAGGCTTTTACTACAAGCATAGATGACTATTGCCGGAAAATAGATGAGTTGTTCGCTCTCGGCGGTGACCAATTGCTCTTACAGGGCGGTTTGCATCCCCACTACGGACTGGATTTTTATACTGTGTTGTTCCGTGAGTTGAAGCAACGTTACCCGGAACTCAAACTGCATGCTTTAGGCCCTCCTGAAGTGGCGCACATTGCACGGCTCGAAAAAATGAGCTACAAGGAAGTGCTGCTTACCTTGCGTGAAGCGGGGCTTGATAGCCTCCCGGGCGCCGGCGCCGAAATATTGATTGACCGTGTACGCAAACAATTGTCGCCCGGTAAGCCCGACAGTCAAGCCTGGCTCGACGTAATGCGCGAAGCGCATCAATTGGGATTTACCACCTCGGCCACTATGGTATTCGGTCATATTGAAACGAAACGCGAGCGCATTCAACACCTGATAAAATTGCGCGATTTGCAGCGCGAAAAACCTGCCGGAACCACCGGTTTTTTATCCTTTATTTGTTGGCCTATGCAGACTAAAGACACGCAGTTGCCGCCGGTGCCATCCGTATCGCCGGTGGAATATGTGAAAACCATTGCTATCAGCCGGCTGGTGTTGGATAATATTCCCAATATCCAGGCCTCATGGCTTACGGTAGGGCGCGAAACGGCGCAGGTGTGCCTGCATGCGGGCGCCAACGACCTTGGTTCTATTATGATCGAAGAACACGTAGTATCAAGCGCCGGCGCTCATCATCGCATGGGGGCGGAAGAAATGCAGCAAACCATCCGCGAAGCGGGATTTGAACCCTGGCTGCGTGACCAGCAGTATAACAGTAGGCAGTATGCAGTAAATCATAATTAATAAATCACAAATAATAAATTTAACTATGGCTATTCTTGATTACATAGAAAAAAACAAACAGCGTTTCCTCGATGAATTATTTGAATTATTGCGCATACCTTCCATTAGCGCTTTGCCCGACCATGCACCCGATATGCAGCGTGCAGCTGAAAAATGGGTGGAGATATTGAAAAAAGCGGGAGTCGACAAGGCGGAAGTTTGTCCTACCGACGGGCCGCCGGTGGTGTATGCCGAAAAGATCATAGACCCGGCTAAGCCCACCGTACTGGTGTATGCACACTATGATGTGATGCCGGTTGATCCGGTGAATTTGTGGAAAACGCCGCCTTTTGAACCGGTGGTGAAAGACGGGCGTATTTGGGGCCGCGGCGCCAATGACGATAAGGGACAGAGCTTCATGCACGCCAAAGTGTTTGAATATATGACATCCACCGGCACCTTGCCCTGCAACGTGAAATTTATGATTGAGGGGGAAGAGGAAATCGGTTCCGGCAATATGTTGAAATGGTGCAAGGCCAACAAAGAGCGCCTCAAAGCTGATGTGATATTGGTGTCGGATACGGGCATGTTCGGGCAGCAAGATCCCAGTATTACCACCGGACTGCGCGGGTTGACCTACGTTGAGGTGGAAGTCACAGGGCCGAACAAGGACTTGCACTCCGGACTGTTCGGCGGGGCGGTGGCCAATCCTGCCAACGTATTGTGCCGCATGATCGCTTCGCTGCATGATGAGAAAGGCCGCGTAACAGTGAAAGGTTTTTATGACGACGTGCAAATTGTGAGTGATGCCGACCGTGCAGCTTTAGCCAAAGCGCCTTTTAATCTCGAAGAATATAAGAAAGCTTTGGATATAGCCGAAGTGGCCGGTGAAGAGGGCTACACTACGATTGAGCGCACAGGAATTCGTCCCGCATTGGATGTAAATGGTATTTGGAGCGGCTACACCGGCGAAGGTTCCAAAACAGTAATTCCTTCAAAAGCCAATGCAAAAATATCCATGCGTTTGGTGCCTAATCAAAACTACACAAAAATAGGACAGTTGTTTAAAGAACATTTTGAAAGTATTGCACCGCCTACGGTGAAAGTGGCGGTGACTATGCACCACGGCGGACCAGCCTACGTGTCGCCTACCGATTCGCCGGCCTACAAAGCTGCGCACGCGGCGTATACCGAGGCTTTCGGCAAGGAGCCGGTGCCTTTCCGCAGTGGCGGCAGTATTCCTATCATTGCGGCTTTTGAGCGGGAATTGGGTGTTAAGTCTATCCTCATGGGCTTCGGACTGGAAAGCGATGCCATTCATTCGCCCAATGAAAGTTATTGCCTGTTCAATTTCTATAAAGGCATTGAAACCATAGCCGGCTTCTATAAACATTTTGCAAAATAATGATGAAAACAAAATCTGAAATTGTCGAAAACTGGCTGCCCCGTTACACCGGTGAGCAATTGGAAAATTTTGGCCAATTGGTGTTGCTGACCAATTTCAAGAGTTATTTAAACCGGTTTTGTGAAAAAATGGGTGTAGACACCACCGCCTTACATGCCAATATGCCTTGCGCCACAGCCCAGGGCATCACAATGATTAATTTCGGAATGGGCAGTCCCAACGCCGCCTTGGTAATGGATTTGTTGACCGCCATTAAGCCTAAGGCAGTGCTGTTTTTAGGCAAGTGTGGTGTGTTGAAGCAAGAGCATGAAGTAGGGGAGTTTATTTTGCCTATTGCCGCCATTCGCGGCGACGGTACCTCTAACGATTATTTTCCACCCGAAGTGCCGGCACTGCCTGCGTTTATGTTGCAGCGTGCCGTGTCTACCGCCGTGCGCAATGCGCAGTATGACTACTGGACGGGAACGGTGTATACCACCAACCGCAGGGTGTGGGAACATGATGACCGTTTTAAGGATTACCTGCGCCGCATCCGTTGTTTAGCCATAGACATGGAAACAGCTACGCTCTTTTCGGTGGGTTTTGCCAACGGAATTAGCACCGGCGCCCTGCTGCTGGCTTCCGACAAGCCCATGATTTCTTCGGGTGTGAAAACATCGGAAAGTGATGCGGCGGTGACTTTTAATTTTGTGGATGACCATATTAATATCGGCATAGAAGCCTTGAAATTGATCCAGCGGGAAGGGCAGACCGTGAAGCACCTGCGGTTCTAAAACGCTTTTTTCAATTATAGAAAAACACCTTGCAAATGATGAAATTTGTGAGGTATTTTTTTGAAAAATCAGAAAAAATTAGTATCTTTGTAAGTGATAATATTTAGTAAATATAGCTATGAAAAACCATATAAATAATAATATATTATCATTTATAAAACCGTCGCCGGATGCTATAATGCAGTCTATGGCGGCGCGGGTCAAAGCACGCCGTTTAGAGAAAAATCTTACACAAAAAGACCTGGCTTCCCGTGCAGGGCTTAGCTTTGCCACCTATCGCCGTTTTGAAACCATAGGCGAAATTTCCTTGAAACACCTGCTCATGATTGCTGTAGCCCTTGATACTGCTCAGGAGTTTGGCCTGCTCTTTGCTACTACCGTATATGAAAATATGGAACAGGTGCTGAATATGGATAAAATAAAGAAACGCCGGAGAGGGGGTCGCCATGCTCGAACTTAAAAAAATAGAAATATTTATCGGGAACTCCCGCGTAGGCACTTTGGCCCAAACGCCTGAAAACCTTTGCGCTTTTGAGTATGATGCGGATTGGTTGAGGTCGGGTTATTCCATTTCACCCTTTTTTCTGCCTTTGGAATCAAAGCTGTTCGTGGCCAAATTTCGCCCTTTCCGCGGAGGGTTCGGCGTGTTTGATGACAGTCTGCCCGACGGCTGGGGCAATTTATTGCTCGACCGTTACCTGGAGCAGCAGGGCATAGACCCCGGCAGTTTGACCCTGTTGCAACGCCTGTCGTTTATAGGCTCCGGTGGCCGTGGGGCATTGGAATACCGTCCCGATAGAAGCATGAAAGAAGACCCTGAGTTTGCCGGTTTTAGCCGGCTGGCCGCCAATGCTGCCCGCTTGTTGGAAGGTGATGATGCGGCAGCCCTCGAAGTCCTTTACCGTTACGGCTATTCGTCGGGCGGTGCGCGTCCTAAAGTTTTTGTTCACGTAGACGGCAAAGAGTGGTTGGTGAAATTCAAAGCAGCGATTGATCCCCGGAACATAGGGGAACAGGAATATCAATATTCATTGCTGGCTAAAGAATGCGGAATTGAAATGCCCGAAACACGCCTGTTTGACGGCAAATATTTTGGCGTGGAACGTTTTGACCGGATGTCCGCAGGCCGTATACACACGGTGAGCGCTTCGGGTTTGCTGCATGCCGATTATCGCATTCCAAGCCTTGATTACACCACGCTGATGAAGGCCTGCCTGGCGCTCACTGCCGACATGGAGCAGGTATATGCGCTGTTTCGCATCATGGTATTCAATATAGTAATCGCTAATCGTGACGACCATGCCAAGAATTTTGCCTTTCAATGGCGCGACGGACGTTGGAAAATATCGCCGGCCTATGATTTATTGCCATCCAACGGATTTAACGGTTTTCATACAACCACTGTTAATCACCAGGGGGCACCTTCGCTGAATGACGTGTTGGCAGTGGCCGCGGAGGGCGGTATGAACACCAAGCGTGCTAAAATGATTGTTGAAGAGGTGTTGGAAAGGTGCAGAGCGCGGCGCATGGCTAAAATCAAGTGGAAATAAACCTTTGCAAGAATTATTAGTCTAATAAACATATATATTACATTATGAAGACGATTGGAAAAATAATTGCTATAGTGTGGGCTATTGGTATTACTATCATGCTCGCACAATATTGCCTGCGACAAAGGGCGCTGGAGGATATGTTGAGTGTTGCCGTCAATCAGGAAGATGAGCAGAATTATGAGATGGAACACCCTGCAGAAGCGCCGGTGGTTGCGGTTTCGCGTGCAACAGAGCGGCCTAATTTTATTGCTTCGGCCGAAAAATCGGTACACGCCGTAGTGCATATTCGTTCCATATTCCGTGTGCGTACGCGGGTCTACGATGATTATTTCGGTTTATTTGACTTTTCACCTTATCGCCGTTACCGCGAGCAGGCGATTATGGGCTACGGTTCCGGCGTTATTATTACTCCTGACGGATATATTGTTACTAATAATCACGTGGTGCAGGATGCCGCCGCTATTGAAGTAACCTTGAATAACCGCCGGACGTATACGGCGCGCCTGGTAGGCGCTGATCCTTCATCGGATTTGGCCGTACTGAAAATTGACGCCGGAAATTTGGAACATCTCGTGTTTGCCAATTCCGATAAGGTGAAAGTGGGCGAGTGGGTGTTGGCGGTGGGCAATCCGTTTAATCTCACGTCTACCGTTACGGCGGGTATTGTGAGTGCTAAAGCGCGGAATATTCATATCCTCTCGGAAAATTTAGGCGACAGTCCCATTGAATCATTCATACAGACCGATGCGGCGGTAAATAGCGGCAACAGCGGCGGTGCGTTGGTTAACACCCACGGTGAATTGATAGGCATTAATGCAGCGATAGCTTCCAGTACGGGGGCTTATGCCGGTTATTCTTTTGCTATTCCTTCCAATATTGCTAAAAAAGTTACAGCCGATTTAATACAATATGGCGTGGTGCAACGCGCTTATTTGGGTGTGGGCGCTGAAATGGGAGACCGCTTCGGTAAAGAACAGCCGCTTGAACAGGGCGTAACTTTAGGCGCTTTGTTGCGCAATGGTGCAGCCCACAAGGCAGGTATACAGGCCGGCGATGTATTGCTGTCTATTAATGGGAAAGACGTCAATTCCCGTGCCGAAATGATGGAAATTATCGGACAGTGTCGCCCCGGCGATGAAATTATGGTTACCGTGCTGCGTGACGGACAGTCGCATACTTACAGGGTCACTTTGTTGAATAGGAATGGTGAAATAGTAAATATCATCGTAAAAAATCGTTACTGATAATCAGCTATTTATAGAAATCATCCATGAAATCTCAAAATNNATTTTGAGATTTCATGGATGATTTTACCTGTGTAATTCAGGTAAAATTCTGATAATAAAATCAGTAAGATTATAACAGCTAAGATTTTTAGCTATTGGAAATCCATCACTTGATGGTATAATAACGTAATTATGTTTTGTTTTCAGGTCTTCAATAACCTCGTAAAGCCCTTTAGATACTTGAGGTGCCTCAGATAATTTAATTTCAATACAAGCTATCGGTTTATTGCCTTTTACCAGTATAACATCGGCCTCAGCTCCGTTGTGAGTGCGGTAAAAATACATGTCAAGATCTCCCTTGGCTAACCTGATTTGTTCTATGACAAAACCTTCCCAGGAGTTGCCCACATGCACACTTTCATATAATTCATCAACACTTTTTATCCCGGTCATTGTGTGAAGGATTCCGGTATCACGGATATATACTTTGGGCATTTTTACTAATCGCTTGCCGGTATTGGTATACCAGGGCTGTAGTTCATTGATTAAAAAAGCCGCATCCATATATTGCAGGTAGCGGGTCACGGTGGGGCCGGTGACACCCAGTGAGCGGGCGTACATTTCTTTATTGAATAATCCACCGTTATTGCCGGCCAGCATACTCCAAAAGTTATAAATAGTTTTTTCTGATAACGTGACACCAAAAGAAGGTCCCAGGTCGCGCTGAATATAGGACTGTATAAATGATTGGTACCATTTTACGTACACATCTTTGCTCCGGTTTAACAAGGGGGTGGGAAATCCCCCTTTCAACCACAATAGTTGAGGATTGATTCTTGATTTACGGGCTTCGGTAATATTGATGCCACCAATTTCGACATAAGCAATACGTCCGGCCAGTGATTCCGATACACCTTTCACCAAATGTGGCGACGAAGACCCCAACAATAAAAAACGCCCGTTCTTCCGTTTATCGTCAATCAATGCACGTAGTAAGGCAAATAATTCAGGCTTGCGCTGCACTTCATCAATAATAACGAGCTTGTCGGCATGCATGGATAAATAGCTTTCGGCATTATATTCTAAGCGTTTGCGGTGTGAATCCAATTCCATATCAAGATATAGCACCTTATCTTTCCGTTGTTTGGCAATTTGTTTTGCAATAGTGGTCTTGCCTGTTTGCCGCGCGCCTAACAAAGCTACAGCCGGAAATTGCGTGAGCAGTTTTCGTGTAATACTATATTCTGTTCGTGTTATCATGATGCAAATATAAAAATCATCCATGAAATATCAAAATGTAATTTTCATTTTTCATGGATGATTTTTATACAAAATATACTTAAATTATTGTGTGTTAATTATTTATCTTAAATGCTTTCTTGATTGCAGGTATTGCATCCAATTTTTCCCAGGCGAAAAATTCTACTTCTTTAACGGATTTTTTACCGTTATAACAAAGTTTCACTTTCTTTTTCACGCAGTCGCGACCGAAGTGTCCGTAGGCTGCCGTGGCTTCGAAAACAGGGTATTTCAGTCCGAATTTTTCAATGATCTTCGCGGGACGGAGATCGAACAGTTTATGCACAATAGCGCCGATTTCCGCATCGCTGAATTTTACTTTGGCCGTGCCGGAAGTGTTTACATTCACACTCACCGGTTGGGCAATACCTATGGCATAAGCGATCTGCACCAATGCTTCATCGGCTATGCCGGCGGCCACTAAGTTCTTGGCGATATACCGTGCGGCATAAGCTGCCGAACGGTCGACCTTGCTGGCGTCTTTACCGGAGAAAGCGCCGCCGCCGTGGGCGCCGCGCCCGCCGTAAGTGTCTACAATAATTTTACGGCCGGTAAGTCCGGTGTCACCGTGAGGGCCGCCAATCACAAACTTGCCGGTAGGGTTCACATGAAGAATATATTTGCCGTCGAATAATTGTTGAATGCGCTTCGGCAAGCGTTTGAGCAGTCGCGGCAACAGGATGTCCTGTACATCTTTTTTTATTTTTGCCTGCATTTTAGCATCCGTGTCAAACTCATCATGCTGTGTAGAAATAACAATGGTGTGTATGCGCACCGGCTTATTGGGAGCGCTGTATTCAACGGTGAATTGCGACTTGGCATCGGGGCGCAGGTATTTCATCACCTTGCCTTCGCGGCGGATAACGGACAATTCATGAACGGTTAAGTGTGATAACAGGAGCGGGAGAGGCATATATTCATCCGTTTCGACGGTAGCGTAGCCGAACATCATGCCCTGATCGCCTGCGCCTTGTTCATCGGCCTTTTTACGCACTACGCCGCGGTTGATGTCGGGCGATTGTTCATGGATAGCCGAAAGCACGCCGCAGGAATCGCCGTCGAACTTATATTCGGCTTTGTTGTAGCCAATGCGGTTGATCACACGGCGGGCTACGTCCTGTACATCAATGTAGCCGCTGGTATTCACCTCACCGCCCACAACGGTGAGGCCGGTGGTTACAAACGTTTCGCAGGCCGCTTTCGACTCGGGGTCCTGGCGCAATAATTCATCTAAAATAGCGTCCGAAATTTGGTCGGCTACTTTGTCGGGGTGTCCTTCCGACACCGATTCAGAAGTGAAAAGGTAATTTTTCATCATTTTAGCATTTTTTTTCGTGGTTGCAAGCAGTCAAATTTGTCCACACGAAATGTTAATAATGGTACAAAGGTAGAAAAAATTATTTTATGAACAAAATTTGTCAATAATATGTCGACAATGAGGTTAAAAGCTATCGAATTGCTGTTAATAGTCTGTTAATAAATTGACATAGAGCATATAAATGTAGGTTTCAATATTTTAAATTAGATGTTCACAACATTGTGCAAAATACTTAACCGAATGGTAACTGGAAGAACGGATGATTTGCGTAATTTTGCATTACGAAAATCCAAATAATAAAAACTATGAAATTAAAAACATTCAAACGATTAGCGGTGCTAATGATGGCCTTGTCATTGTCTATTTCCGCGATGGCGCAGGTGACGACCTCATCAATGAGCGGGCGTGTTACCGATGAGAAAGAGGCATTGATAGGAGTCTCAGTTAAGGTTATTCATAGACCGTCAGGAACGATTTATGGAGCCGTTACTAATGTGGACGGACGTTATGCTATTCAAGGTATGAGAACCGGCGGCCCTTACAGTGTGGAAATTACATATCTCGGTTTTGCAGATTATGTTGTAAACGATGTCCAGTTGCAATTAGGTGAAACTTATGTTTTGGATGCTAAGTTAAGTGAATCGTCAACATCGCTGAATGAGATTATTGTTGAAGCTAGCGCCTCAAAATTTGCAACAGAAAAGACAGGTGCAACTACTAATGTTAATAATGAGCAGATACGTACACTCCCTACTGTTAATAGAAGTATTTCGGATATTGCCCGTTTATCTCCTTATGCCAATGGTATGGGTTTTGCCGGTGGCGATGGTCGTTCATCAAATTTTACAGTAGACGGGGCTAATCTTAATAACAATTTCGGGTTGAGTTCAAGCTTGCCCGGTGGTGGTAATCCAATTTCTTTGGATGCTATTGAAGAGGTGCAAGTGGTAGTAGCGCCTTTTGATGTACGCCAAACGAATTTTATCGGAGGTGGTGTCAATGCGATTACTAAATCGGGTACTAATNNCTATATGTATCACAACAATCAGGATATGCGTGGGAATAGAATTGGCGATAATGATTTTGGAGAACGCGATAAAGAATCGAAAACTACTTATGGGGTTACGCTTGGCGGCCCGATTATTAAAAATAAATTGTTTTTCTTTGGAAATTTCGAATATGAAAAATCTCCGCAACAGGTGATTACTTGGCGGGCTTCAACTGATGGCGTTTCCGATTTTCAGAC
>DBDM01000099.1:0-8760 GCA_002293585.1 Bacteroidales bacterium UBA932 | reverse complement strand
TTCCGATCATTTGAAAAATAAATATGGCTACGAAACAGGCTCTTATAAAGATTTTCCGGCGGATTTGAGCAATTTGAAATATTTGATTCGTTTGGATTGGAACATTAATGAGGCCAATAAATTTAGTGTGCGATACAACCATACCAAAAATATGAATTGGTTCCCTCCTAATGGAGCTTCTAATGATAATGCCCCTCGTAGTCCGCACAATCGTGTTTCTGCTTATTCAATGTCATATGCTAACTCGATGTACTCACAGGACAATATTGTGAATACGATAACTGCTGAATTGAATAGCCGCATTAATTCTAAAATGTCGAATCAATTTTTAGCCACTTACTCACTTATTGAGGACGTTCGTGGTTCTGAGTCTGCACCTTTTCCGTTCATTGATATTATGAGTGGTGATTTGGCGACAGGTGCAGATGCTATGATTTCTTATATTGCAGCCGGGTATGAATTGTTTACATGGAACAACGGAGTAACCAATAAAGTGGCCACTTTTACCGATAACTTTACCTATTATTTGGAGAAACATAAATTGACAGCCGGTATTAGCTACGAATATCAGTTTGCCGACAATATCTATATGCGTGAAGGAACCGGTTACTATCGTTATGCCAGCGTGAGTGACTTTTTGAATGATGCTGCGCCTATTGACTTTGCATTGACGTATGGCACTAACGGCGCCAGCCGGCCGGCCAATGCAGTGGCTTTTGGACAGTTAGGGATTTATGTACAAGATGAATGGAACGTGCTTGATAACTTAAAACTCACTATTGGTGTGCGCGCCGATAATGTTTCGTTTTTGAACGATATTATGACTAATAATGCTATTAAAGATCTTGATTTTGGCGGACGGCATATTGATACCGGCGTGTGGCCTAAATCAAGATTCAATTGGTCACCTCGCCTCGGATTTACCTGGGATGTAAAAAAAGATAAATCATTCATTGTGCGTGGGGGAACCGGCTTATTTACGGGACGCTTGCCTTTGGTGTTCTTTACCAATATGCCGACCAATGCAGGGATGACACAACAGTTATACACAATTAGTAGCACCTACGGGGATGCGAAATCACCAACCCCGGGTGCATTAGTCGCGCGTAATCCTGCCTTAAATGTGTTTGCCGGAGGTATGGCTACTACTGTTGATGAAATGATTAGTAGATTAGGTATCAACACGACAGTTACCCCTGAAATGGGCAAGGTGGGTTCTGCGGTGGCTGGCGTTGATCCCAATTTCAAAATGCCGCAAGTATGGAAAACAGCCTTGGCTGTTGACTATCAAATTCCTGTTTCATTCCCCTTTACGGCAACAGTAGAAGGTATGTTTACTAAAAATGTAAATGCTGTTATGTTGGACAATTATGCAGTTAAAAGTGCAGAAAGCGGCAATTGGGAAAGATTTGCCGGCTCTGACAATCGCTATATTTATCCTTCTCACCTTGAGCCAGATCCAACTCCAGAAGAACCGGATAGGCAGAAGACCGTGTTGGATTATTACTACAATACCTTGAAAGATGCCCATGTGTTAACTAATACTAGTGAAGGATACGGTTATACGTTTAATGTGACGTTGAAAGCGAAACCGGTACGGAATTTAGACCTTATGGTTGCTTATACGCTTACCGAAATGAAAGAAGTGTCAGGGATGCCGGGTAGCAACGCTGGCTCAGCATGGCAAGGACTTCAGACGGTTAATGGCCCGAATTTGGCTGACGTACAACGTTCACAGTATGTGGTTCCGCATCAGGTGATAGGCGCAATTTCATATAAATTGCCGGATATGGACTATAAATCGACTACTATTAGCTTGTTCTATCGTGGTTACTCGCCTTATGGTAATTCATTTATGTATTCAAACGATATGAACGGTGACGGAGTAAATAATGATTTGATGTATATACCGAAAGCAAAAGGTGATGTGAAATTCGCCTCGCAAGCTGACGAAGATGCTTTCTTCGCATTTATGGAACAAGACAGCTATTTGAAAAACCATAAAGGGGAATATGCTGAGGCTTATGCTGCTCGTGCACCCTGGGTACATAAATTTGATTTACGTATTTTGCAGGATTTTTATGTGAAAGTGGGTCGGACAAAACATACTTTGCAATTAAGTTTAGATATTTTAAATATAGGTAACATGCTTAATACCGAATGGGGTGTAAATAAAAGTATGTCTACAAGCGGTAGTGGGAAGATATTGAGGTATGATGGAAAAGATGCAAGTAATGTTCCTACCTATTCAATGACAAAAGTGAATGGTGAATATCCTACGAAAACGTATGATCTTTATCGTGACTATGGACAATGTTGGAGTTTGCAGTTAGGCCTGCGCTATATCTTCAACTAAGCTGAACGCTAATCTTTATAAAAAACCGCTCCGGAGTTTTTTCGGAGCGGTTTTTTATTCATCAAAACCCTACCCTTATTCCTGCCTGCATAGTGCGTCCGTAGCCCCAGAAGCCGCGGAAAGTATTGAGGTCATGGGTAGCGCCGTCATCGCCTCGCTCAATATGAGGGCTGTCGAATAAGTTATTGCAACTAAAAAATAGTTGTGGCGTTACCGGGCCGAGTTTAAACGAATAGTTGATGAATAAGGATGCAATGTGCGCTTCGGGCAGGCGATAAGGCTGGGCGCGGTCGTCGGGATTGGTGCGCCCGGCAGGGTCGAAATTGGCATACATGCGTGCATTGTAGCGGTACTCAAAGCGGCATTCCAGCGTGTTGAAGAAACGGAAGTTGGCCGCCGCACCGAATTGTGTTTGCGGTGCATCGCCCACAAACAAACCATCGGCATATACCCGTATGCTTTGCACCGGCTGTCCGCTGTAGGGATCGTACACCGTGGCGTTCACGTCGTTTTTCCATTGCCAGTAGCCCAATGAGCCGAAGGCCGATACGCCCAGCCACGTGGCTATTTGTTGGTCGTAATTAAGTTCCACACCCAAATGTTGTGCGTCGAGCCCTTTAATCATATAGCGGATTTCCTGCTCGTCGAGTGCTCTGTAGGGGTTCGACAGCAGGGTGCGGTTCTTCCAGTAAGCATAGTAGCCGTTGAGGTTGAGCTGCGCTTTTTCCGATTCAAATTTATAACCGGCTTCTCCCATAAAATTCCACTCATTGCCCACATTGCTGGTGATGTTATTGTTGTTCTGCGAGAAATAAGACCCGGAATAAGGGACACGCGAATAGACGCCGCCATTGAGATAGAGTTGATGAGCAGGAGAGAGTTTATATGTTATACCGGCTTTGATGTTGCCGCCAATGCCTGTGGCCACTTCACTGTTCGTATTATCTATGTAATTATACTTGTCCCAACGCTGATAAAAATTCGCCATGAGCAATCCGCCGGCGAAAGCATTCAGTCGCTCGGAGCGGTGGGTTACTTGAGTGAACAACGACAAGCTGTGGTCCTTGCTGCCGTTGTTGAGCCTCACGTAGTCGCCCACACGCTTGATGGGATCGCGCCCGGCCAAACCGGCCAGTGAATTTTGAGCATAATTTTCATACCAATGGTCGCCTCCCAGCAGGTCGGTGATCTGCTCGTGTTGCCACGAGTAAAAATATTGATAGTGGAAGCCGGACAACCAGTCCCATTCATCATTCAATGTCCGGTGCGCGGTTGATTTTAGTCCGGCGCTTGTATTTCCGGCTAAGTAATCGGACAGGATGTTGAGGCTTTGTCCTGCCACCATATTATCGGCACGCACGCTATCCCAGTCGATTTGCCCGCCGGCGGTGCGGTGGTTGATAATAGATTTGCCGGAAGTTTTTGCCCATTCCGTCCACAGTCCGCCGCCATCACCAATAGTAAAATAAGCCGTAGTAGCGATATTCAGATTAATGGATGGTGTAAAATACCAGTCTAAGGTAATGTAAGGCTTGTGGTATTTATTCGCATTAATAGTTTTGGCTTCACCCTTGTCATATCCCCAATTTTTGTTGTATCGCAGTCCGTAGGCGGCCACTTCTGCATTGCTGAGCTTCTGATTGCGTTGTTCATGCCTTTCAGGCGAGCCCATGATGTTCAGTACCAGTGTATGTTGCGGGTTGAAATATTTGCTTGCGGTGAGAAAATAAGACCAGGAGTTTACACTTGTCATATCTACATAACCGTCGCCCCAGGTGTGGGAGCCGACAAACGCAAAGGCCCATCCGTTTTTTAACTCACCGGAGGCCAACGACAGGTTCAGTTTGTATTGACCGTAGTCGGTGAGATTGAACGCCACATTGCCGCCACGTGGTTGTCCCGCCGGCCTGGTGATGATGTTGATGCTTCCGCCCAGCGCATTGCCGGACAGCATGGATTGTCCCACGCCTTTTTGCACCTGTATGGTCTGGGTGGCTTCGGTAAGTCCCAGCCAGTTGTTCCAAAACAGGGAGCCGCTACGTACCCCCGATAGCGGAAGGCCGTTCAGCATCACACTGATGTTATCCTGCTTGAAGCCGCGGATATTGATCTTGGCGTCCCCATAATTTCCGGCATCGGAAGTGGCGTATACACCGCCGATATTACGCAGGATCTCCGGATAGGTGCCGTTGTTACCGTACAAGGTAATTTCCTTACGCGGAATGGTGTTTAGCGTAAGCGGAGCATCATTTCCGGCAATAGAAGCGTTAATCACTATTTCATTCAATTGGATGAATGAAGTGTCGTTCATGTTCGGTTGTGCATTCAACGATGCACACACACAGG
This sequence comes from Bacteroidales bacterium UBA932, assembly GCA_002293585.1. GTDB lineage: Bacteria > Bacteroidota > Bacteroidia > Bacteroidales > UBA932 > UBA932. The sequence goes on along the minus strand of DBDM01000099.1, from coordinate 4,058 downwards.
CCGTAGCCCAAAGGAATGTAATTTTTTTCATCATATTTAAATCTATCTTCCATCCGGACTTTACCGTCGGCGCCTGAATTTCGCAGGCTCAGTCCCGTTTTGCGGGAGTCGTGGGCTGTTACCACCGGTAGGGAATTACACCCTGCCCTGAAGATTCTGTTAATATGTTACAAAGGTAATAAGTTTTTTTATAAATCGAAAATTTTTGTACAAACAATTGGTTTTCTGCATATCTTTGTGTCAAAATTTGGTATATGAAATATTTTTATCTTTTATCCTTTCTTTGTATATATTTCCTGTCCGCTTCTTGCGGAAACCGCACTGCTGTTTGCGATTGCAGCGATGGGCAATGCGATACGCTGGTGATTATTTCCACCAATGATGTGCATGCACATATTGGAGATATGGCCAAGTTGTCGGCTTATGTGCAAAGCCAGCGCGACAGCTTTTCGCATGTGTTGCTCCTGAGCGCCGGCGATATTTTTTCAGGTGGTCCGGCGGTAGATCAGTACAAGGAGCGCGGTTATCCGATGATAGATTTGATGAATACCATTGGTTATGCTGCTCACACATTGGGTAACCACGGATTAGACTATAGCAGGGAAAGTCTGAAATTATTGATTGATAAAACCGGGTTCCCGTTCCTTTGTGCAAACGCCGATTTCACCGCTACTTCATTAAAAGATGCCGTTAAGCCTTATATCATAAAAGATGTGAATGGCATCAGGGTAGTTATTCTTGGCCTTATAGAGACAAGCGATGCAGGGCATCCGTCGTCCTTACCGGAAAACATGGAAGGCATCCGGTTTAACGATGGTGTTGCTGTTGCAGGAAATTATGTGTCGCTGCGTGATTCCGGACAGGTGTTTGTGGTGTTGAGTCATTTGGGCGTGGTCAGAGATGTGGAGCTGGCTTTGCAGCTTCCCGAAGCAGATGTGGTAGTGGGCGGACACTCGCACACGGTGTTGCCGGCCGGTATAGATACCAATGGCGTGCTGATTACCCAAACCGGTTGCTATTTGCAGTATATTGGAAAAACCACACTGTTGTTGAAAGACGGAAAAGTAGTGTCGAAAAAAAACATCCTGGTTCCCGTAGAAACATTGACGATGATCGATTCCGCCGTGCAGCGTAAAGTAGATAGCTATGCGAATAATCCGGTGTTGAAAAAAACGGTAGGACATGCTGCGGCCGATATTGCAGGCAAGGAGGAGTTGGGTAATTTGATTACCGATGCACTGCGCACCGTTCATCGTTTCGACATTGCCGTGACGAATAGCGGAGGCATGCGTACCACGATATTGCCCAAAGGGCCTGTTACTTTTGAGCAGGTATATACTTTAGACCCTTTCGAAAATCAATTATACGTTTACCGTTTGAGTTTGGAAGAGATGAAAGCATTATTGAAGTTGGTGTATAATGAAAAGCCATCGGATTTGTTACGTATTTCGGGTGCGCAGTACACCCTCCTGCTTGATCCGGCAGATACTGCTAGGGCTTTAGATGTAGCTATCACCGACTATAAGGGAGCGCCGTTAAGAGTGCAGCCCGCCTACACCGTGGTGATGAATGATTACATTAAAGAACGCTTCATGCCTTTTGTTGACCACAAGGACGAAGGCCGGTTGATAAAAGCGACCACCGCCGAAACGTTGTTGCAATATCTTAAACAAGGCCCTGTGTATCCGCAGCCGCAACGGGTGTTTACAGTGGTTAGTGATTAATGGTTAACGGTTAACAAAAAAATGCCTTTATCACTAACCATTTATCATTAACCACTAATCCTTATTTCACACGTTCTGAGTATCCGCGCGTGCGGGTATCTACCTTGATTTTATCGCCCTGATTGATGAAAAGGGGCACCATGATTTCGGCGCCGGTGGCAATGGTAGCGCTCTTTTGCGCATTGGTCGACGCAGTGTCGCCTTTTACGGCAGGTTCGGTATAGGTGATTTCCGATTCAATGAAAGGAGGAAGTTCGCAGGTGAGCACCCGCTCGTCATCGGCGTGAAACATCATTTCCACATATTGCCCTTCGGCCATCAGATCGGCGTTTTCTATCATTTCTTCAGGTAGATCGATTTGTTCAAAGGTTTCGTTGTGCATGAAATGGAATCCGGATTCATCTTTATAGAGAAATTGATAGGGACGGCGTTCAATGCGGATGGTATCAATCTTTTCGCCGGCGTTATAGGTATGTTCCAATATTTTTCCATTTTCCAAATTGCGCATTTTTACTTTTACAAAAGCGCCGCCTTTTCCGGGCTTTACGTGCTGAAACCACACGATAGAACAGGGTTTACCGTTATAATCAAGACACAGTCCGTTTTTGAAATCTGCAGTTGTTGCCATTAAATAAAAGAGATTAAGTGATTAGGATATTAAGAAATTAAAAGATTAGGGGAAAGTCGTTTTCCCTTGCAATTAGATTAAAATAAGCCGTTCCAATCAATGGAACGGCTTAGATTCGCGCTATAAAACAGCAGTTTTAGAAACTGCGTTGTACACGTTCACGGGCTACCGATGCGTTGATGGTACGGCCTCCTTGTTCGGAACCGTTCAATGCGTTGATAGCGGCATTACCTTCGCTGTCGTTAGGCATTTCTACGAAGCCGTAGCCTTTGGAACGACGGGTGTCACGATCGGTAATGATACGGGCGGATGTTACTTCACCGTAAGCTTCGAACATGTGTTTCAATTCCTCATTGGTGGTCTTGAAACTCAAACTGGATACAAAAATGTTCATTAAAATAAAATAAAAAATTAATAAAAAAACTCTTATTTCGACCTTATAAAAAAGCGAAAACTTTTACAAAGATAGACAAATTTATTGAAATACAAATTTTTGAAGCATTTTTTTTGCATTTTTGCTTATCATTCACTATATTTGTGTGTAAGTTTCGAAATTATCAAGGCAAAGCCACATTTTTATTTTATGAAGCCTATTAAAATATTTATCAGTAGTGTTCAGAAGGAGTTCGCCCGCGAACGCCGGTGGTTGTGTGACTACATCCGGCAGGATGCCCTGCTGGGCAAATTTTTTTCACCGTTCCTGTTCGAGGAGATGCCCGCAGCCGACCTGTCGGCACAGGAAGCATACCTGACCGAGGTTGGGCACTGCGACATTTATATCGGTATTTTGGGCGACAAATATGGTTTTGAGGACAGCGCTGGCGTATCACCGACCGAGAGGGAATACGATAAGGCGACTGCCGAATCGAAATACAGATTGGTTNNTTTTTGTTCGCAAGACAGTAGCGGACAACAGGGAACCGAAGCAGCAAAAATTCATTGCCAAAGCTGAAAATGCAGTTGTGCGGAAATCGTTTACGGATTATGAGGAACTGCGTAGCGGGGTTTATGCGGCGCTTGTCCATTACCTCGAGCAAAAGGAGTATTTGAGGATACTCCCTTTCGATACGACTCCGAGCGGGGCTACGATGGAAGATGTTGATAAAGAGAAGATTGCGGAGTTTGTATATGTCGCAAAAAAGCGACGGGGACTTCCTTTTCCGGCGGACGCGAGCCCCGAACGGGTATTGACACATCTTGATCTCTTAACGCCCGATGGACGACTGACCAATGCGGCGGTATTGCTTTTCGGCAAGCAACCGCAACGGTTTTTTATTTCCTCCGAAGTGAAGTGTGCACAATTCTATGGTAACGAGGTGGCAAAGCCAATTCCTTCCTATCAGGTATACCGTGGAGATGTGTTCCAACTTATTACGCAAGCGGTAGATTTCGTAATGTCTCGCATCAACGCAAGGGTAAGTTCACGTGATAAGGATATACGAGTCGACGTTGAATATGAACTACCTTTGGCGGCTGTCACCGAGGCTATCGTTAATGCTATTGCGCACAGGGACTATTCGAGCAACGGAAGTGTGCAGGTAATGCTTTTCAAAAACCGCTTGGAGATTTGGAATCCGGGGACGTTGCCGGTTGGTCTTACCGTTGAAAATCTTCGTAAGCCTCACCCGTCGATACCACCCAATCCTTTATTGGCAAATCCCATGTATCTGGCCGGAAGCATTGAGCGCATGGGAACCGGCACGGGC
>DBDM01000076.1 GCA_002293585.1 Bacteroidales bacterium UBA932 | reverse complement strand
TCGTTTGATAGCCTTGTTCCATTTGTTGGATAAATTCGTGGGCGTTCGCTGTTTTTGCTGCGTTGACCACATCGTCTTCGGTCACATTTTCCATGCCGAAAACAATGTTGTTATATACCGTGTCATTAAACAACGTTTGTTCCTGCGTTACCATGCTCATTTGTGCATACACAGATTGCAGCGTACAGTCCCTGATATCAATGCCGTCAATCAGTATGCGACCTTTGGTTACGTCATAAAAGCGTGGTATAAGATTGGCCANNCTATTGTCTGTCCCTTTTGAATAGACAGACTGATGTCTTTTACAATCCAGTCGACATTATAGGCAAAGCTGATATTTTCCAATTGTATGGACTCACTGAGCGGCGGTAAAACAATAGCATTATCTTTTTCTTTAATTTCCGTTTCAGTATCCAAAATGTTGAATACCCGCTCGGCCGACGCCAGACCGCGTTGAAAGTTGGTAGTGGCCTGTGCCAGCGATTTGGCGGGTGTCAGAATTTGAGAAAACGTGATAACGAAAAGCATAAATTCACTACCCGACAAGGCGTCCGAGGCGCCGGAGAGAATGAGTTGTCCGCCATACAGTACAATAAACGCCACGGTGGAAATGCCCAGTACTTCCGACAAAGGAGAGGCAATATCCATCCGGTTCCACATGCGTTTGAAGACTAAGCGTTGGGCATTGTTTTGTTCGTCAAATTTTTTGTTGATATATTTTTCGGCATTAAATACCTTGATTACACGTATTCCGCTTGTCGCTTCATTCATCAGTCCCAACAGGTTACTGAGCAGGGTTTGTGATTCATTGGCGTTACGTTTCAGCAATCGGGCGATATAAGAAATGATCACGCTGGCCACCGGCAATACCAGCAGGGAAAACAAAGTGAGTTTCGGCGACAGGTAAAAGAGCAAACAGGCGTAGGCAATAATATACAAAGGGTCTCTGAGAAAGATTTGCAGTGAACTGCCTGCCACATTTTGTATTTCGTTAATATCATTGGACACTAATGATAGCAGGTGCCCTTTCTTTGTTTTATAAAAAAAGCCTGTGTGCAATTGCATCAGCTTATTGAACATGGCTTCTCGTATGTTGCGGATGATGAAACTCTGCATGCGGGTGATGGTGCGTTGTGCCGTATACTTGAATATATTTGATAATAAAACGGAAATGATGACTACCGCGCAGGTGAATTGTAAGGCGCCCATAGCGCCGTGATTGGTTTTGAGTTGTTCGAAATAATAATAAAAACAATCTTTGAAATACCCGACGCTCATGGTGAATGCAGGCAATGCAGTAACCGGTTCGGCGGTTGAATTGTTGAAAATAGTATCCAGCACGGGAATCAGCAGTGAAATATTCAGCACGCTGAATAATACTCCGAATACAATCAGGATGGCAAACCGCAGGGCAATGGGTACTAATGGTGGTGCAAATGATAATAACCGGAATAAAGTTTTCATGCTTTGTGAAAGTGTTTGTCAATACCTTGTTCTATTCGCGTGGTTTTTTCTGCAATGGTCCGGCAGAACAGCGCGTTGTTTGCTACTGCATGGCGGCGGTCGTTTTCGAGATGATACAGATGGTAGGCTACAGCATAGAAATGTAAAAAATACTGTTTTACACCTGCATTGAATAGCCGGGCGGCAATATCAAAATCTTCACCACCCCACCCTTGGAAGGCTTCATTGTACCCGTTAATTTTCAGCAGGTCGTCTTTCCAGAACGACATATTGCACCCCACCACATACAGGTAGGGTGTTGACGTGCGGTGCACTGAGGCGTAAATTTGGGATAGCAGGCGACAGCGGAAAGCATGTTGCCGTTTGGCTATTGAGGGGGTATAGCACGACGGGAATCCGTTGCATTCATTCAAATAGTGTTGTGTGGATGCAGGGGTAAGGAAAGCGCGTTCACCGGCAATAAACCGCCCACGGCGGGCGAAGCACAAGTGGTCGTGCACAAAATTTTTATCTAATAAAATATCGCCGTCAGTACAAATAATATAATCCCCGGTAGCTTTGCCAAATGCTTTATTATGTATACGTGCCTTACGAAATCCTTCGTCAGGATGCCATATGTGAATAACCGGCACCGGAGCTATCGCCGCTATCTCGTCAATCACCTGCTTGGTATCGCTGCCCGAACCATCATCGGCAATTACGATTTCAGACGGCATAACCCGCTGTTGTAATACGGATTGCAGGCAACGTCGCAGCCGGTCGGGGGAGTTATAAGTACTGATGATTAATGAGCAAGTAATTTTCATCCGTCGGTTGTTTTGCGTATTATTTCCAAGGTAAAAATTTTGAACTTTGTTGTCCCTGCCATTGTGGCGGTGTGACGTTAAGTGTTTGATTGTTCAGCACGATATGGTATTTGTCCAAATACGCCCGTGCCATAGTTCCGGCATCAAAACAGTCGCGGGCGTACTCATGGCAACGTTTTTGCGAGTATTGTCCTCTTTCTTTTAGCGCCTGCACTAATTCATTTGATTTTGCAGATAAAAAGCCTACGTCGGAATGAATAATTTCAGGGAGTGAACCATAGGGTGTTCCCAATACCGGACAACCGGAATATAAACTTTCCGTCAATGCCAAACCGAAGGGCTCATGCCAGCGTACAGGAAATATTAATCCTTTGGAACCTTGTAACAGCGCCAATTTTTTACTTCCACCCACCATGCCGAAAAATTTTATCCGGGGATGAAATGTCAACCGGAATCCCATCCGGATATTTAACCGGTATCCGCCTAATACGAATAATTGTTCGTGGGGCACATTCGTAACTACTTGTATAGCGCCTTTTACATTCTTTACCCGCCATGCGGCGTCTCCTAAAAAGTGGACGTATTTACGGCGTGTATTCCAATTTGGAACGCTGTAATCATCCCAGTCCAGTCCGTTATACACAAAGGAATTACTGCCGTGACGTGCAGCATGGTTGTTTGAAACGAATACGGTATTCGGATCCAGTACTGCATAGTCGCTCCTGTTACCGTGTACGGTAACAATGTAAGGCGTTTTCAGTTGTTCGTTAGGCGGGTCATTGTTGAAATGTACCACATCTATCCCTTCCGGTATTTGTTTCACCAAGGGTTTCGACGGGTCAATGGTATAAATGTCGGCGAAAGGGCATGTCGAACCTTTGGGTACCAAATAAGACACCTTGTGCCCCATCTTCACCAATTCTTTGCCAAGATACCAAATGACACGTTCGGTGCCCCCATAACGCAGTACGGGAATAATATGATTATGAACAATGAGTACATGCATAGTTTTAGTCTATTTTACCTCCTCAAACTCGACATATTCACCGACTTCCTTAGTAATTTTTTTCTTTTCCCGCTTGCGCATAGGGTGCACATTCACCTCGCCTTCTTTTCTCGTTTTTTGTTGTGCTGCATTATATTGTTTGCCGGCGCCGTGCTTAAAGAGAGACATTAAAAGGCGGGGCGCAAGCAGCCGGAAGAGCCACCCGCCGATATATATAACCAGAATGATGATCAGTAGTGTAGTCATGTTATTTGTTTTCTACTTTTCCGTCTTTTAAATAAATAATGGTGGTTTTCCCGTTCTTTGTCAGTTTCAACGCCGGCGGTTGTTTTTGTACGTTGGCCGCACTGCCTTCAACCAGGGTTACGGGTTGTTTCAGATTGATAGGGAAGGGCTTTACCGTATTGCCGTTGCGGTCGTACAAATGTAATTGCTTGCCGGTGCAGAACAGACATTGCAGTTTTTTATTGTTCAGGTAGTCGATCTGTATGACGGCGCCGGTGATGGCCTCGTTAAATTTTTTCCGCCATAGCAATTTGCCTTCTTTCGATAACAAGCCGAGACTGTTGTCGGTATATTGCACAAAAAATTCTTTTTCTTTAGTATAGTGATTGATGACACTCACGCGCAGCAATTCGTTATTGCGGGGCGTCACTGTGGCCGGAGCGTTATTGGCGGTTGGAGCTGCGGCCTTACTGTTGGCGGCGGGTTCGGGCGCTTTGGGCTCTACATTGAAAAATGTAAAGAAATTAATGAAAAATTTATCTCCCGAAGGGCGCAATTGTATAGCGGTAACGTTACGGGCATACTCGCTGGTAAGTTGCTTCAGTAAGCGTTCGAGGTCCGGATGAAGCAATCCGAACAGTTCTTTGCCGGCATTTTGCGGAGCGTTGGCTATAACGGCCACCGAAGTATTATTGCTGAGGTATTGCGCCGCTTCGGTTTGGTACAATTGGCGCTTGAAAGAATCTTTATTCGCCGGTAAAGCCAGATTTTTCAGTACTTCCCTGTTATCGGAAAAATAAAACCAGTCATCCGCCAATATAAAATATTGATCATTGGAGGCAGGGAACAATTGTCCGATCAGCACATGCAGCAGTCCCTTGGCAGGATTATTGTAAATAGTAATGGTATTTTCACCGCTTTTTTCCTGCCGGTCGACGAATGATTCCCGGAGGTGTTCGGACAGCGCTTTCAGTTGCTCCAATGCGTATTGGCCGTTAACCGTCCTGAGCATGCTCACCTTGCTGTGTCCCGCATTTCCGGGAAGAATAGCTAAGCACAACTCGGCAGGGTAAAGGGATGCGAAAAAATCCGTCGCGGTCTTCGTCCATTGCCTGTCGAGCGCAGCCATCAACTGCTTGTAGCTGTTCAGCTTTTTTTGTTGCTCCAAGTAGTTTGTATAGTCGGACAGGAAACGGCCGGGATCATTCAACGTAAAACTTAAAAGAAATGCGGTAGATGCGGGTAGTGCGTCCCAGGCTTCCACATTGTGTCCCGATTGGGGTAGCAAGACATTCAGAAAATTATCATTGGTCATTGCCGGAAACACAAAGCCGTTCAGTTGCAACTGGTTATTGCTGATCTGTCCGTCTACGGCCGTCCAATTAGCAGTATATGAAAAGAAAGTATTGACGGCCTCTCCCGGTTTGTTGCCCAGAATATTCAGCAAGTGAGGCAATTGCCGGTGGTTGATGATCAGAGAAACGTCAACGTTGGAGCCAATGGTTTGTTGCGCCTCGGCAAATTGCCGGTTTTGCTCCAGTGATTCTCCGCTGCTGCTGTGGCGTATGGCCGCTTGCAGTAGAATATCGGATGTGCTGATGATCACCACCCCTTTAACATAGGAGAAATAGATCAGTCCGCTTTCAAAGCGCAATGAGGCAATGGCGTGGTCCTGATACAGTTGTTTCCCCAACGGTTGTCCGTAAAGACTGAGGAAATGCTCCCATTCCGTAATATTTACTGTTGGCGGCAGGGCAATGCAACAGAGCAGGGCAATGTCGTTTTTGCCGAGCGGATGTGCCGAAAGCGTGGTTTTGGCATGCAGGACGAAAGTAGCCGTTTCGTCATGGGAAAAAGAAGTTACGGCGCGATGTAACCACCGTAATAAAGCCGGTTTGCCGGTAACGAGCCTGTTCCATACATTCGTCGAATCGCAGGCTATGCGGTCGACCAAAGCCAATTCTTTGAGTTGTGCTATAAAAATAGCGTCGAAAGGTATAGTGCCGATAGTGTCAATGTGGGCGGGCTTTTGTTTCGGTTGCTGTTCCAACAACCAAAAAGCGCCGCCCACACAGGCCAGGATAACGATACTTATAACAATAATCCGGTTTCTATTCATAGCCAATACACCTAAATAACTTACAAATATACATAAAATTTTATAAATTTGCAGCGTAAAATTTGAGCGAGTATGCGGTATGTTTTTGTTATATTATTGATGTTTACTTCATTAGGACTTTGTGCGCAACAGGATGAATATTTCGACGATTTTTGCTTAGCCTTTGAAAAATTTGAAGCCTCATGGTCGAACTACCGGGAGGCCGGAGCGAAGGAGAAGGTTCATGCTGCGCTGATTAACATGACGCAACAATACCATACGATGCTTAGGGTATATGACGAAGTATCCTTTNNTATCGCGCCCCTATTACCTGTTGGCGATGGACGAAACGGAAGTGTTGTTGGAGGTTGACTTGACCTTGCGGAGTGTGAAACAAATGGTGCAAACAATGGTGACTTTGGAGCGCGGTGGTTTCCCGAAACATTATGATGATATTAATAAAGCTTTGGGGCGTCTGCATTTTCTCGATTACTACAGCGATGGAGCGTTCAACCAT
>DBDM01000218.1:1993-4403 GCA_002293585.1 Bacteroidales bacterium UBA932 | reverse complement strand
AGAAATCCCTGCAATGGCGCCCAACACAATATTGAATACGTCTTTGGTACGTTGCTGTTGTTTCAACAACAATTCCGGCACGGTGATCTCATAATCTTTCACGCCCTGGTGACGGCGCAACATCAAACGCCCCAGCACTTCGGTAGCGGAATTTAACTCTTCGGTTTCGCGCACCTGCACAATCAACCGGTCGAGCTGATTATAATTCTGCTTACTTCCCTGTTCCGCGTCAGCACCTATTACCATGCGGNNCACGCTCATTCCGCCCGATTGCCGGGTATTCACAGTAGCGCGGTTCTGGTAGCGCATCAACAAAGTCTTCACGGGAATAAATACATTATCATTGTACACATTCACACCCGCATTATCAAATGAAGAATTAGTGGTTACAGCGCTTTTCGTCAACACACCCACCACCTGCAACCAATTGGTGCCAAACTTAATGTACTGCCCTATCGGGTCATCATTATGAAAAAAGCGTGTTTTAATGTTGTTACCTATCACGCATACCGGCAATCCTTCAATGGCCTGGTCTTCCGAAAAATAACCACCGCTTTCCAAGGGCAGGTTATATAATCCGAAAAAGTCGGTGGCCACGCCCAGTAACTTTGCCGGGTAACGGATACCCGACTGCGTGATGAAAGAGCTGATCGTCACTTCGGGACTGATACGTTCCAGTCCCGGCAACACCTTGCGAATGGCTTCGGCATCGGCTAAGGTAAGCCCCGGCGAAAATTTCTTCGATTGCCCGCTCCCTTCCGCCGCTGCGTCGGCATCGGCCGCTACATCTTCAGTCGGCACGATCACAATATTGTTAACCCCCACCATCTTTATCTGGTCAAGGATCTCCTGCTGCGCACCGTTACCTATGGCCAGCATGCTGATCACAGCCGCCACACCGAAGATAATGCCCAAGGCCGTAAGCATCGATTTCAACTTATTGTTCATTATCGACTCTACCGCGATGTGCACGTCGTGCATGTATGTATTAACAATATGCTTTATCATTACCGCCTTTGCCTCCGTCGTTTCTTTTGTTCGGTCGCTTTCTCCTTACGTTCGTTCTCCTCCTTTTCTTTAAGCAGCAACTTTTCTTTAAGCACAGGGATCAACTCACTGCCGGTGATCCTGAATTGATCGCCGTCAACCGGCTTGGACAAATACAACCCGTCGCCTTCCGACAAACCGGCGGATACAATGACAAAATTATCATTCATATCACCCGGTACGATAACCTGCCGCGTACCGTTGGTGCGGTACACATATATTAAGGTATCGCTGCCGAACATGGCTTCAATGGGAATAAACAAGGTGTCGGCAAAAGTAGCCGTAATAATCTGGTTAGAAGTGGTCATAGCCGGGCGCAAAATAGGATCGCTCTCATTCACGCGCACCATCACTTCAAACACTTTAGCATCGGTATTTTTCAATTGTTCGCCGATATTCGACACATCCGTAACTTCTCCGGTGTACGCTTTATCGGGAAAAGCATCGACCCCTACCCGCACTTTTTGTCCTTTAAGGATCTTACTAATGTCTATTTCATTCACATAAGTCTTCGACTGCATGACCGAAAGGTCGGGCAAGGTGGCCACCGTCAAGTCCCAGGGACTAATGGTAGAGCCTACTTTACGTTTCTCGCCGCCCCATTCACGGTAATAGATCACCATGCCGGATTTAGGCGCCCTGATAATAAATTTATTCAACACATCCATCATCTCTTCCAATTCGCGATGCTTACGCGACAACTGAATTTGCACATCTTTCACTTGGGCTACGGCCTGGTCTTCTTTCAGCTTATAATTTCGTACTTCCTGGTCATAAGCCCGTTGCGCCCTTTCTAAGTTATTCTGCGCCTGGCGCTGGGTAGCCGGCGGTTCATAAATAGACTGTTCAACCGCTATTTGCTTTTCTTCCAAGTCAAATTNNAATTTCAGGTTGATCAAATTATTGCGGATCCCCCTAAGATTTAACGAAGTGTCCAACAAGGTGCGTTCATACTGCGCTTCAAGGCGTTCCACTTCATCCTGCACATCTTTCAGGCGGGTATCCCCTGCAGCCCTGTCCAACGTGGCCACATAATCACCACTATCCACCACAGTGCCTTCAGGTACCATATCTAAAATTTTTATGTCGCCCATGCGCACATTCCTGGCGCGCAAGCCTTCCGGGCCGTCTATACGCTCCATGCTTTCGGCCTGCAGTTCACCGGTGGTAGCTACCACAATTTCAAATGCGCCGCGTTGTACCCTGATGGTCTGCTCCGTTGCAGCATCGCCCCTTAACAATAGCCAAACAATAACCACTACCGCCAATAACGCTAATGCCAACAAAATTTGAATTCTTCTTTTCTTCATTGATGGATTTTTTTATATTTCGGCAAATATAAGAAAAAAAACTGATTTTTTTT
>DBDM01000218.1:0-1921 GCA_002293585.1 Bacteroidales bacterium UBA932 | reverse complement strand
GTCGTGGGTTCGAATCCCATCAGCCACCCAGAAAAAATCTATGTTAAAAGAGATGTAAAAATTTGCATCTCTTTCTTTTTTTTTTTACCTTTGGTAAATTATACTAAACTGTATACTTATTAATATGAAAGGTATTATTTTAGCCGGTGGAAGCGNNTGCCGGTGTACGACAAACCGATGATCTATTATCCGCTGTCGACCCTCATGCTGGCCGGCATCCGCGAGGTGCTGATCATCTCTACGCCACGCGACCTGCCTATGTTTCGCGAACTGCTGGGAAGCGGCGAGCAATTGGGCATGCAATTCGAGTATATCATTCAGGAAAAGCCGAACGGCTTGGCCGAAGCTTTTATTTTGGGTGAAAAATTCCTCAATGGAGAAGGCGGCGCTTTGGTGCTGGGCGATAATATTTTTTACGGACAAGGCTTCTCGGCCATGCTTAAACGGGCGGCCGAAAGCGTGACACAAAAAGGCGCCTGCGTGTTCGGCTATTTCGTGAAAGACCCCCGCGCCTACGGTGTAGTGGAATTTGCTCCCAACGGCAAAGTGGTGTCGCTCGAAGAAAAACCGGAACAACCCAAGTCTAACTACGCCATCCCCGGACTATACTTCTATGATCATACCGTATGTCAAAAAGCCCGCGACCTTAAACCGTCCAAGCGCGGCGAACTGGAGATCACCGATCTCAACCGCCTCTACCTCGAAGAACAAACACTGAAAGTAGAGCTCTTCGGTCGTGGTTTCGCCTGGCTCGACACCGGTAACGCCGACAGTTTGCTGGAAGCGGCGAATTTTGTGGAAACCATTCAAAAACGGCAGGGCTTCTATCTCTCCTGTATCGAAGAAATAGCCTGGCGCAACGGATGGATCACTACGGCACAGCTCCGCACCCTCGGCGAAAATCTCGGCAAAACCGAGTATGGAGCGTACTTAGTTGAACTGAGTAAATGAGACGAGAGACTAAGAGACAAATGCAGTTCGCCCTAAACAATGACGATGTAATGGACAGGCTTGTCCTGTCCACATTAAGAAAAAATATATAATATACAACCATGAAAAAATTTACTTACATACTCATCTGCCTATTCGCCACCAGCGGCTTATTTGCCCAAACAAAGACGGAAACCCGCCCGGTATCGAATTTTTCGGCCATTAAAGCAAGCAGCGCTTTCAGTATCACAGTGAATAAAGGAAATACCGAAAGCTTAGTGATTGAGGCCGATGAAAACATTATGCCTTACGTGCGTTCCGAAGTGAAAAACGGGGAGTTGAAATTATATCTCGACGGTCGGAAGCATTTCCACAATGTGAAGACGATGAAAGCTGCCATCGGGGTGAAAAATTTAAACCGCGTAGACCTCTCAGGCGCTTGCAAGCTAAGCAGCAACGACCTTTTCGATGTGCCTAAGTTCGAAATAGACCTCAGCGGCGCCAGTAATGTACAACTGAATATCAAAGCACAGGTGTTAAACGTTGACGCCAGCGGCGCCAGCAGTATCGACCTGAAAGCCGCGGCCCGCGAGGCGAAATTTGAGGCCTCCGGCTCGTGCAAAATGCAGCTTGATCTGCAGTCGGCCGGTGCGTCATTTGACCTTAGCGGCGCTTGTAAAGCCGCGATAACCGGAGCAACGGAGCACGTCACATTCGATCTGTCGGGCGCCTGCAATATCAAGGCGGCCGATTTTGTTGCAAAAACAGCTGCAGTGGATGGTTCGGGCGTGGTGAAAGTGGAAGTGTATGCCACCGACAAGCTGGATGTTGACTGTTCGGGCGCCGGCGCGGTCTACTACAAAGGCCGTCCCGTTATGAGCGTGCAAACCAGCGGCGCATCGAAAGTAAAGCCAGTAAAGCCAGTGAAGCCGCTGAGGTAGCAGCGCGCTTGCCGCGGCGGTGAAGGGTGAAAGGGTGAAAGGTGAAGGGT
>DBDM01000162.1:6274-10175 GCA_002293585.1 Bacteroidales bacterium UBA932 | reverse complement strand
GTTAGGCAGCGGTCTGCAAAACCGCGTACTGCAGTTCGAATCTGCATGGTACCTCTAAGAATATGAAAATATTTGCCACCATCGGATTACTGATTGTTTCCAATGTATTTATGACCTTGGCCTGGTATGGCCACCTGAAATTCAAGGATATGGATTGGTTCAGCAATCTGGGGCTGCCTGCTATCATATTGCTTAGCTGGGGAATTGCCCTGTTTGAATACTGCTTTCAGGTGCCGGCCAACCGCATAGGTTTCGACGGCAACGGCGGCCCTTTTAACATCTGGCAGTTGAAAGTGATGCAGGAAGTGATTACACTACTGGTGTTTAGTTTTTTTACCATTATCGTATTCAAGAATGAAAACTTCCGGCTGAACCATTTTATCGGCTTTGTCTTTTTAATATTGGCTGTGTATTTTATTTTCAAAAAATAACCCCCGTGTGTTAAATAAATATTAATACTTGGAAAACTTTTTTTGTTTTCCAAGTTTTATTTGTTACTTTGTGCCACAGAATTGTGATAACTTTACAGATTGATTAAGATTTTGATATTATGCTGTTGGCGGGAATTAAAAGAAGACATGATTTTTCACCTAATAATGTAGGGAACGACCAGGCGATATTTGACCTCACTGCCGCCCGGTTAAGGGATATGGGCTATCGGATTAACGAGTATGCCGAAGATGCTTTGCCGGCGGAATGTTTGGTAGAGCGTCATGTGTTTTCCATGGCGCGTGACCACAAGGTGTTGAAAATCTTGCAACAACATGAATCGAACGGCGCCGTGGTGGTCAATTCCGGCTATGGGGTGGAAAATTGCTTCCGCAGTAATATGATGCGCCGCCTGAACGAGGCTAAAATCAGTGTTCCGCCGAATTTTATCGTAGAGACCGACCGGCCGGAACCTTCATTGTTTGACACCTTAGGTCCCTGCTGGGTGAAACGCGGCGACTTTCATACCATTCATCGGGAGGATGTGGCTTTTGCACCCAATGCGGATATCGGCTGTAATATTTTGGCCGAATATGCCCGCCGCGGCATTGCTTCGGCAGTGCTCTGTAAACATGTTTCCGGCGATTTGCTGAAATTTTACGGTGTGCGCGGTACCGGCTTTTTCTTCTATTTTTATCCCGAAGAATATAATCACAGTAAATTCGGCTATGAAGCTATGAACGGCAAATTACAGTACTATCCGGTGGAAACGGAACGACTGAAAGCCCTTGCCGATGAAACGGCCGGATTGCTCCGGGTGGATATTTACGGCGGCGATGTGATTGTAACGGCCGACGGTACGATGTTTCTCATTGATATGAATGATTGGCCGAGTTTTGCTCCTTGCCGCGAAGAAGCTGCCGGCCATATTGCCCAATGTATTCACCACCGTATTTGTTGAAATGTTGAACTGTCGCTACATATTATTATTTTTGCTGATACTTTTTCCGGTATTCTCTTTTACCCTACAGGCGCAGCCAATTCGTGTGCACGGTACGGTGACCGACGCGGCTACCGGTGATCCGCTGCCTTACGCTACAGTGTCGCTTCTGCCGGTCAAAGCCGGCATGGTGGTACAAACGGACGATAACGGGGAATATCAATTATCATTTAATGCCCGGGGAGAGCGCCTGCAATTCATGTATGTGGGCTACAACACAGAGGTGATTGCGTTGAAGTCGATTAAGAACGGCGTGTTGAATGTAAAGATGAAGGCTACCGATACTAAGCTGAGTGAGGTGGTGGTATCGGCGAAGCGTGTCCGCTATTCTAACCGGAACAACCCGGCGGTAGACCTTATCCGCAAAGCGATTGCGCGTAAAGACCGGAACCGTATCGAAGCCAATTCGACTTATGAATATGAGCGGTACGAAAAAATAATGCTCTCCATCAATAACCTGAGCGATAGTGTGCGCAACGGATTTTTGTTCCGTCAATTCCCCTTCCTGGCAAATTATATTGACACGTCCGAACAAACGGGCGCCTTGTCGCTGCCGGTTTTTTTGCGCGAAAATATTTCCGAACATTACTACCGCAACGACCCTGAGGCGTCGAAAGAATATTTGATCGCCTCGAAAATGGTTAACTTTCACGATATGTTGGAACGCGGGCTGTTGGCTCCTTTCCTCGATGGTATGGTGCGGCGCACGAATATCTACGACAATCGCATTGTGGTGCTGGAAAACGAGTACCTTAGCCCGATGTCGCCCCAGTCGCCCAATTATTACCGTTTCCATATCATTGATACGGTACAGGTGAGTGATGTTTCCTGTATCAATTTGAATTTTTATCCGCGCAACGATCAGGATTTCGGTTTTCGCGGAAATATATACATCACTAATGATAGTGCCTATGCCGTGAAGCGGGTGGAGTTGGCGTTTACAAGAAACAGCAGTGCAAATTTCGTGAATGATTTTTCATTGATTCAGGAATATTCGCGCATTGATAGTAGCTGGTGTCTCACGCTGGATGAAGCAGTGATTGATTTCGGCCTTTCCAAAAACACACAAGGCATGATGGTGGGCAAGCGCACCAATACCTACGGAAAATACAAATTGAATCACTATATTTCCGACGGTATGTTTGGCGGGGTGAATAAGGTAGATGAGCTGCCCGGCTTCGATATGCGCGCCGAAGAATATTGGCAGGAGAACCGTATTGTACCGTTGTCGAAACAGGAGCAAGGTGTCTATAATATGGTAGAGGAAATGAGGCAGGACAAATGGTTCAACAGGATGCTGGATCTGGTGGGCTTGGCTTTTTCAGGCTATATCAGTGTGGGGAAATTTGATATAGGCCGCATGGAATCCTTCGCCAGCTTTAATGATGTGGAAGGTTTACGCTTGCGTTTCGGCGGAAAAACGAACGTGCATTTTCATGAACGATTGTACTTGGAAGGCTACGGCGCCTATGGTTTTGCCGATGAACGCTTCAAATATAAATTGGGCGCCATGTATTCTTTTGCGCCCCGCAAACAGCATCCCTGGGAGCAGCCCATGAACCTGTTGAGTGCGTCATATGAAAGCAATATTGAAACGCCCGGGCAATTTTTTCTCTTCGGTACCGCCGACCGTTTTTTCCTTTCTTTTCACCGTGGTAAGGCGCAGCAAATGGTCTACCATAAAACATTGACGGTGGATTACCACCGTGAGTATAAGAGCGGCTTTTCGTGGAGTCCTTCATTTACGCACAAGGAACAAACGCCGGCCGGCGATCTGAAATTTGAGAATGGTCATGGCGAGCATAAAACACTGTCCACTTCGCAGGTGGGAGTGAAGCTGCGCTTTGCCCCCAACGAGCGTTTCTACCAATTGCAGGCTAATCGTTTTCCGTTAAATCATACCTATCCGGTCATCTCGCTGAATTACTCCTACGGCATTCCCGGATTTTGGGACAGTGAATACGCGTTCCACCGTGTTGAGCTGGGATTAGACAAACGCACATGGTTCGCCAGCCTCGGCTTTCTTGATGTGTGGGCGAAGGCGGGAATGATTTTCGGTACCGTGCCTTTCCCCTTGCTGGTGATTCATCAGGCGAACCAGAATTACGCTTATCAGGATGAGGCCTTTAATATGATGAACTATATGGAATTTGTCAGCGATAAGTATGTCATGGCTAATTTGTCCTATTGTTTGAACGGCTGGCTCTTCAACCGCATTCCCTTGGTGAAAAAGTTGAAATGGCGGGAGTATTTTACTTTTAAAGCCTTGTGGGGTAATGTAAATGAACGAAATATGCCCGAAAATAATCCGGATTTATTTAGATTTCCGGTTAATGCCGACGGTATTCCCACCATGTATGCTTTGGGGGACACGCCATATATGGAAGCAAGTTTTGCTATAGATAATATATTTAAAGTGTTGCGACTTGATTTAGTGAAGCGCCTGAATTATCTCAACCATCCGGATATTGC
>DBDM01000162.1:2405-6256 GCA_002293585.1 Bacteroidales bacterium UBA932 | reverse complement strand
GGAAAAACGTATGAATTATGCCATTATAGCAGCAGGCGAGGGGTCGCGTTTAGCGGCCGGCGGAATTACTGTTCCCAAGCCTTTGGTGACCATAGGCGGACGACCGGTCATCGGCCGCTTGCTGGATATTTTTATCCGTAATGGCGCTACGTCGATCAACATTATTGTCAACGAAGAAAATAAACAGACGCAGGAATACCTGAATGCCCTTCGTCTTCCCGTGCCTTTGAATATCGTAGTCAAATCAACGCCCGGCTCCATGCACAGCCTGTGCGCCCTGAAACCTTTCCTGCAGGATGCCCCCTTCTGTTTAACCACGGTCGATACGGTGTTCCGCGAAGAAGAATTTACCACCTACATTGATGCTTTCCGCAAGGACGAACAGTTGGACGGGTTGATGGCCGTAACGGATTTTGTGGACGATGAAAAACCTTTGTATGTGAAAGCAGACAGCGCTATGCGGATTACAGGCTTTTATGATGAGCAGCCGGATGATGTAAATGTGTCATGCTTTGTGTCGGGCGGTGTATATTGCCTGAAGCCGTCCATCTGGCCGGTGCTGGAGCAAGTTATGCAGCACGGTAACACCCGTATGCGCGATTTCCAACGCGGGTTGATCGATGCGGGCTTGAGCCTGCAAGCCTTTCCCTTTTCCAAAATCGTAGATATTGACCACGCCGCCGACATTCCCGTCGCAGAANNTGAAAATTGAAAATTGAAAATGAACTCTCAACATAAAACACTATACCAATCTACCCTAAAGTCCTCCGACACGGAAGAGCCCATCGACCTGTGGTTCTACCGCCCCTTGGGTTTCCGCACGGCCTTGCTGGCAGCCAAACTGCACATCACCCCCAACATGATCACCGTGGCCAGTATTTTTATCGGCGCTGCGGCCGGCGTGCTGTTTTATTTTAATGATTTATTGTTGAACATTGCAGGAATGTTATTGCTGGTAACGGCCAATTTGCTGGACAGTACCGACGGGCAACTGGCGCGCCTAACCAACAATAAAACCAAGCTGGGACGCATTCTCGACGGATTGGCCGGAAATATATGGTTCGTTATTATTTACGTCGCACTAGCGCTCCGGACGCTACACACCGGATTCTACGGCTTGTCCGATGCGTGGATATGGGTGATCGCTGCAACGGCCGGTATTTCGCATATCCAGCATGCTGCCATCGCCGATTACTACCGCAATATTCACTTGTATTTTATGCACAGGGGACAGGGCGGCGAGTTCGACAATAGCCGGCAAGTTAATGCCGAGTTGAAAGCCGTGTCGTTTCGGAAAGCGCCCTTGCGGAAGGTGATGTTGTGGTTCTACCATAACTACACCGGTCAGCAGGAAATGATGACGCCTTACTTTCAGCGCTTCATTGCAACGGTAAATAAGCGTTATCCTGCCCACGATTTGCCGGAAGATATGTGTAACACCTTCCGCGCGCAGAGTAAGCCCCTGATGAAATATACCAATATCCTGCAATTCAATACGCGGGTAATAGCCTTGTTTGTATGTTTATTCATCAATCAGCCCTTCGTATATTTCTTTGTCGATTTGATAGTGTTAAATGCAATTATGTTCTATATGATCGCTCGTCACGAGCGTATAAGTAAAAAAATGACCGATGTCTAACGCGAAAAAATGGAAAATAGGCTTTCTGATAGCGGGTATACTGATATTCGCTTACATGGTCTATGCCATTGGGCTGGATAATATTTGGGACAACATCCGTAAAACCGGATGGTGGTTCCTGCCCATTGTATTGGTATGGCTGGTGGTGTACATCATCAATACCTTCGCGTGGACAGCTATTGTGCGCGATAGGCGGCATACCGGCATCCGTTATCCTTCCTTCCTTAAAATGCTGCGGTGGACGATCAGCGGTTACACCATCAATTACATTACGCCGGTGGTGGCTTTGGGTGGCGAGCCTTACCGCGTGTTGGAGTTGCAGGACTACGTAGGTGCGCGCAGGGCTACGTCGGCCGTGCTGTCTTATAGCATGATGCACATCCTGTCGCACATTGTGTTTTGGATATGTTCCATTGTGCTGATTGTGGTGTATCTGCAACCCGCATGGGGATTGACGGTTGGCTTGGCGGTGACTTTTTTTATCTTTACCGGAGCCTTGTATATGTTATTCCGGGGCTACAGAAAAGGATTGGTGGCAAAAACATTCCGCGTGTTGGAAAAAATACCGTTCATCAACAAGCCGGTGCGCAAATTCAGTGAAAACCGCATGCAGACTTTCCAGGAAATAGATGAAAATATTGTTCATCTTTATACTGCCCGCCGCCGGGTGTTTTTTAAGGCGCTGGGATTGGAATTTCTGGCGCGCGTGGTGTCGTGTCTCGAATTGGTGTTCATCGCCAAAGCCATAGGTATGGACATGGGTATGCTCGACGCTATTGTGTTGTACGCCGGATCTACCTTGTTTGCCAATATTATGTTTTTCTCGCCCATGCAATTGGGCACGCGGGAAGGCGGACTGGCATTGACCCTGGAAATTATGGGCTTTTCGGCTGCGTTGGGCGTGTATACGGGATTGGTCATGCGCGTGCGGGAATTGTGCTGGATAGGATTAGGTTTATTATTAATGAGAATAGAAAAGAATGAACAACGTCAAAGGAATACTGATTGATTACGGTGGAACAATTGATACCGGCGGCAACCATTGGTTCGCGGTGTTTCGTGCAATTTATCCGGCGCTGTATATCGTGATAGAAGAAGCTATATTGCGTGAAGCGTACATTTATGCCGAGCAGCAATTGGAGCTGGATAGCGCATCGATTAATCCTGACGATACATTCAAAGATATTTTGCGACGTAAAGTAGATTATCAGTTCGATTATTTAAAGAAGAAGAAAAAGCTCCCGATGCTAAAGAAGGACAAAGCAGCCTTGGTGGAGGCGGCCTATGTATTTGCACGGGGGAATGCGCAGGATTCGGCGCAGGTGTTGCGGAAATTAGCTAAACAATATCCCTTGGTGTTGGTGTCGAATTTTTACGGCAACCTGCAAGCGGTGCTTAATGATTTCGGCATCGCCGATTGTTTTCAAACCATTATTGAATCGGCCTCGGTGGGCATACGCAAGCCCAGTCCCGAAATTTTCCGCTTAGGTATTCACCATCTTGGTTTGCAGCCTGCGGAAGTGGCCATAGTGGGCGATTCGCATAAAAACGATATAGCGCCGGGACAGTTGTTAGGCTGTAAAACGATATGGCTCAAAGGGCAGGGCTGGGCTGCCGAAGAAACGGATAATCCCGCTCACACGGCCGATCGGATCATCAATAAAATAGCAGAATTGTTAGAAGTGTTAAAATAAATATTAAATCTAAAATTTTTAATATCATGGAAAAAATTAATGTTCAAAGTCCTTCGGGTAAACTGGGTGTGCTGGTAGTTGGTGTGAACGGCGCTGTGGCGTCAACATTTATTGCCGGTACTTATGCCGTACGTAAAAACCTCAGCCAGCCTGTCGGGTCTATCACGCAAATGGCTACTATCCGTTTGGGACAACGCAGTGAAAACCGTTTCCCGAAAATCAAAGATGTAGTTCCTTTGGCCGGTCTTGACCAGATCGTGTTCGGCGGATGGGATATCCAGGACGAAAATGTGTACCAGTCCATCGTACGTGCAGAGGTGTTGCAGCAACGCGACTTTGAGCCTTTGCGTGCGGAGTTGGAGCAATTACGCCCCATGAAAGCGGTGTTCGACCAAAATTACGTGAAGCGTTTGCAGGGTACGCATGTGAAAACCGGCGCTACCAAATGGGAGTTGATGGAGCAGGTGCGTAAGGATATCCGTGATTTTAAAGAGAAAAATAAATGCGACCGCATTGTA
>DBDM01000162.1:0-2370 GCA_002293585.1 Bacteroidales bacterium UBA932 | reverse complement strand
ATGAAGGATAATCACGCCGACATTGCACCCAGCATGATTTACGCTTATGCCGCCCTGTCGGAAAAAGTACCGTACATCAACGGTGCACCCAACCTCACCACAGATATGCCGGCCATGCTGGAATATGCCGATAAGCAAAACGTGCCGGTGTGCGGCAAGGATTTCAAAACGGGACAAACCATGATGAAAACCGTGTTGGCGCCGATGATTAAAACCCGCATGCTCGGCTTGCAGGGCTGGTTCTCTACCAACATTCTCGGCAACCGCGACGGCGAAGTGCTCGATGATCCGGGTTCATTTAAAACGAAAGAAGAAAGCAAACTCTCGGTGATTGATACGATTCTGCAGCCTGAATTATATCCCGAACTGTACGGCGATGTATACCATAAAGTGCGTATCAATTATTATCCGCCGCGTAAGGACGAGAAAGAGGCTTGGGACAATATCGACATTTTCGGCTGGATGGGTTATCCCATGCAATTGAAGATTAATTTCCTTTGCCGCGATTCTATCTTAGCGGCGCCGATTTGTCTGGACTTGGTGTTGCTGACCGACCTGGCGCAACGTTGCAATTTCAAAGGCATACAGCACTGGCTGTCGTTCTATTTCAAGAGCCCCATGCACGAAGAACAACAGGATCCGGAACATGATTTGTTCATTCAAAGTGTGAAAATGAAAAATACCCTGCGCATGATTATCAATGAAAAACCGGTTGATTTCTTAGATGAAACGATAGAACTCTTCCGGTAGCGGATTTTGGCACGGTATTTGCTCCAAATAATAAATAGTCAATAATAAAATATTGCATTTATGGAAACAATCTACACAGCTATTGCTACGTCTACCGGTGGCCGCACCGGACACGTAAAAACGCCGGACGGACAACTTGATTTCGAAGTGAAACCTCCGAAAGAAATGGGCGGTCCCGGCGATGCTACCTATCCCGAACAACTGTTTGCCTGCGGCTATGCGGCTTGCTTCGGCAGCGCATTAAACCATGTAGCCCTGCTGCAAAAGAAACGTATAACCTCTACCGTAACCGCTAAAGTGAGCATCGGGAAGAAGCCCGAAGGCGGCTTTATGTTGGCCGTAGAGATGGCCGTGAACATTCCCGGTATCGACCAACAAGAAGCGGAAGCGCTGGTGAAAGAGGCACATCAGGTGTGTCCCTACTCCAATGCCACGCGCAACAATGTGGAGGTAAAACTGACGGTGACGACGAAGTAAGGTTGTGTAGGCAGTAAGCTTTACGCTTACTGCCGCTATTTCGTCGGTTTGTAGGCAAGAAATGTTTAGTGAATTAGCGCTATAGGCTATTTAATCCTCCAATTTGTTGGGTTTTAATTTTTTTTTCTATATTTGTAGAAAATAACGCTTAATTACTTCATCGTTGAATTATACAACTATGAAAACACAATTTTTACAATTTGCAGTACTCTTACTGGCATTGGTGGGGAGTGTTTGTGCGTGTGACGAAAAAAATGAGCCGGTAGAGATTCCTTTTACGGAATATTCGTTGGATGGAACTTTATTATGTGAATGGACAAATCTTGATTACGATAATAAAGTGATTATTATCAATAGTAATGAAGAATTGGAAAATTATGTCAATTGTATGGATGGAAGTAACTATCCGGAAGTTGATTTTTCTAAATATACCTTGTTATTAGCTCGTGGAAAAGTAGCTTATCAGGATCAGTTGGAGTATGCAAGTATGCAGCAGCTATCGGCCAAGAAATATGTAATGAAAGTTTACTTACGCCCGTCATTGGCCGCGGCATTTGCCTATTGGCAAATGCCGATTATTATTGACAAAATAGCGGATGATAGTGCTATTGAGTTAATTGTTGCAAAGGAGCCTAAATCTTAAAAATGTAGTTATGAAAAAGAAAGTAAATTTACTGTGTCTAATTTCTACTGGTGCGTTAAAATTCATTGTTATTAAATAAATTAGACTGTTCATCGATATAATGTTCACCCCGAAGGCCTTAATTTTCTCCGAACATAAATAACATTAACAGGATTTTTTCAAATCAAAAAAACAAAGAACATTTATAACATATTGAAATTAAATAAATTATTTGAAGCTTTAAAAAGTTAACGCACCAGTAGAAGTGTCTAATATTGACTTTGACAACATGAAACTTATTTGGGAGAAATAATTGATAAACCAATTAACCATCCAATCCGTTGAATTTTAATTTTTTTTGTATATTTGTAAGAAAATAGTCTCTTAGTAACTTAATCACTTAAATTATGCCTATGAAAACAAATAGGAGATTTCTTCAATTGTGTGCAGTATGTATCCTGATGCTGTTGTGCCGGCAGGAGTTGCAGGCGCAGCAGAAGGATGACAGGATTTTTTTGGCA
>DBDM01000126.1 GCA_002293585.1 Bacteroidales bacterium UBA932 | reverse complement strand
GGGGGGTACAAAACACCTGTCAATCACGTGATTACGCGACTGATAATTGCGATAACTGTGACATCTACGTTGTTTGTACATAAGCCCCAAAAGACAGTGTACAAAGTTAACGAAAAACCGACAATATATTACCTTTAATTAACCATTATTTTTGCATTAATTTTCATAAAAAATGTTAAACAGAGGCTACCGTGTTAAGGTAGCCTNNCACAGATAAAAGAACAAAATAGAATGCAGATGAGGCAGATTTACACGGATAAATACCAAAAAAAAGGCTGCCGTGTTAAGGTAGCCTCTGTAAAAATATTACGGTGCGGGGGAGTACCGTTCGCACTTAAACCAGTTGTTCGGGAACTGCTTATCACGGAACCAGAATACGTGTTTATTATCCCTGTCCCGAATGATGGTAAAGCCTGTTTTTTTCTGAATGAAAGTGCGGAATTTCTGCGCACCGGTACCATTGGCGTTATAACCGGTAGGAGCAGAACTGTGGCTGCTCCTGGAAAGAGGCAAATAACAATCACTAAGCGGATTATTGCCTGTACCCCCCATCGGGAAAAGACCCTGAACCGGCGCCGTACCGGATGCCGGCCCCCAATACCATAATCCGGAGGGACTGTACTTCGCTACTATTGCAAGCTGATAATCACCACGCGGCAAGTATATGGAGTAGTTGGTAAATGGCTTGGCCAGTGTTGCGTCTGAATACTCTTGATAACTTTGGCGCCATGTTTCCAGGGTATCCGACATTAAGGTAATGTCATATCTTGCCGTTCCTTCGTTCAAAAAAGCCTCTATCGACCTGACATTTTTCTTCTGTACATAAGTGGCGATATTTTCCGGTGTAACCGCTTGGGGTACGAACGCATCACCTTCAAAGCGATTAACGCCGCCAACACCGTAGGTGTTAAAACAATCCTCACTGAATGCCAACGTGTATTTCAGGGCTTCTACCTGCATCACCTTAGCCATATCTACATTTATTCTCAACCGGGCAGTGGCTGCTCCGGCGGCAAAGGTAACCGATTGCGGAATGGTTAGGCCCTCGTCTGCATTCACAATAGTGACAGGCAACTCCAATGCCGCACCGATTTGGCTGTCGTCACGGCCTAAAATAAGGATGACCGAGTCCTTGGCCAGGTCAAAAGGATCCATTTCCGCAGACACCGGCGAAAGTTCCATATCAAAATAAACACCGGGATTACTATTCTGTATTTCAGGCCCCGGCCCTGCCCAATCGTTTTTATCGTTGCAGGCGGCGACTATAAGCCCAATGCCCAACAACAGATATATTGCTGTTTTATTAATTATATTTTTCATAATGTAGCTCCTTATTAATATTTATTGTTATTGGGCCATAAGCCATAACTGTCCACCACCAGCGGATCAGGATTGAGTATTATTGCCTTGTTCACGGTGGCTTCCCCTTCATTGGGCACATACAAATTCAACCACGAAGGCGTATAACCGGGACGGCTATTGTAGGTGTTGGCCGGCAGCCAGTTCGTACCTGTGTAGCCGCGGGTCAGCGCCAACTCCCTTCTCTTAATGTCGAAATAAGCCAACCCTTCGCCCCAAAGTTCTATACGCTTCTGTGCAACTAAATAATTGTCCACAAAATCATCTACACCGGCCGGAGTAATATTGTAGTTGCCGCCTTCGTACCGGTAATTATCCATGAAAGAGGTTAAGGCGGCTACTCCTGCACCTAAACCATCGGCATAAGCCATGGCTTCCGCTTCGATAAAGTACATTTCTTCCACACGTATAACCGGATAATCTACCATCAAGGCTATGGTGTAGTCCGGGTCGCCGTTATTTCCTTCGTTCGGACGGAATTTAAAACCTACATAAGAATTCCTGTCCGCCCACTCCGCATCACTAAGCAGTGTGTAGTACTTAGCGGGACGAGGGGTCCTACCGGCGTCAGCAGGATCTATCCAGGTCACCTTTCTCCAGTCGTTAGCACCGATCTGATCGTAGAGGTTTTTGTCAATCCTGCGATAGCATTTGTATTGCATACGGCTGTAACCCCTGTTATATTCGGTAACGCAATTGGACTGGAAGCAATTTACCCGTGCGGGAACGGCGTCCGGAGTGCTGATGGAGATGGCAAACACCCACGAGGCTACACTCATATCATTAAAGCCATTGGTGGTGCTGTGCCACTGAGTTTTCGTCAGCGGAACGTACTTGGCCGTCACTAAGCGGGCATAGTCGCGCGCTTTCGTATAACAGTCATTGGCCGAAGTGATGCCGAGCGGTGCATACATAGTCCAGGCCGCATCATCTTCATGGGCCAATTGGGTAGCCAGATCTTCCGGGTATTTCTGGAAGCGAGTAGCTATCTCCAGCCACAGGCGCGCCTTGTAGGCATGCACCACACTCAGGTCGGCCCTCACCTTGCTGGGACGTGTATAACCGGTGAGGTATTGTTCCGCACGGTTCAGGTCGTTCATGATGAAACGGTACATGACATAGAAGGGTACACGCGGATTGTTGTCCGCATTGGTGGCGCCAAAGTGCTCGTCAATGATCGGCACCGTCAATCCAAAAGCGCCATTGGCCTGCGCCTCGTTGTCCAGAGCGGCAATACCTGTTTGCTTATACTCGTACATGCGCATCAGGTCTAAATAAGACATGGCGCGATACACCAGGGCGTTACCGTAGAAGCGTTGAATTTTCTCATCGGCATTGTCAGGCTCTTCCACGGCAAAAATAGTATTGTTGGCATTCAGAATCATTCGATAATAGTAGCGCCAGGGTTGCTTCATACGGCTGCTTACGGAGAAGTCGGTAAGCGAACACCAATAACTATTGAAGTGATTGTAGTTGCCCGTCGGCGCCCTATAAGGACAATCCGTCAAAGCGTCGCGTATAATCATCATGGCCGGATAGCCAAATTCCTGCGATGACAATGTTCCGAAGTAGTCATAAGCATACATGAAAGCCGCCGTACTGTTGGACAGGGCCTCCAATGCCGATTCGGATACTCCAACCTGGCTTGCACTGGCAAATTGGGTAGGAGTGGTTTTTTCTATACAGCCCGGCACGAGCATGCACCCCGCACACAAAGCTATAAAGTTAAAAATTATTTTTCTCATGATTTGGTATATTTAATTTATGGTATAGGTTAATTAGAATTTAAAGCCTAAGCTGAAGGTATATCTCGTCATGGCAGGGTAGTAACCGAACTGAACGGCGCCGTCAAAGTCGTTGGTTGGGATAAAGCCTCTCCGGTGGGTGAGCATAAAGAGGTTATCTACCCCGATAGACGCCGTTAAGCCTTCGATGCCCCACTTTTGGGTGTAGGCTTTCGGCACGGTGTAGCCGATAGCTATATTCTGTAAGCTCAGGTAATCGGCTTTGGTCAACCAACGATCCGACACGGAGGTGAAATTATTCTTGTCGTTAAATTGCCAGCGGGCAAACTCACTGCTCGGATTTTCCGGTGTCCACGATTTCCGCGTATCCTTATGGAAGTTAAAACCGGTGTGGGTATCATAAGGCGTGCCCATCAAGAAAGCATAACCGTTATCTATTCCGTAGCCGCCCAGACGGTAGGCAAAGGAGAAGGAGAATTGCAGGTCTTTCCATGCCAGGCTACCGCCAAAGCCGCCGAAGAGTTTAGGCTGGGAGCTGCCGCAGGCGAAATACGAGGCTGCACTATAGGTGGTGGTGGTAGTCACTTCCTTTGTTTCTTCATTCAGCGCATACCATGTAGGACGTCCCTGCTCGTCAATGCCGGCAAATTTTTTCAAATACCAGGTTCTGTATTCCAGGCCTTCGCCGTAGAAATAGTTGCCGGAGCTGTAGCCATTCGCCAGCGCATTACCGTTGAGATCGTAGATCGTTGTACCCGTTCTTGATTCTACCAGGTCAACAACCTTGCTGTTGTTCAGGGAAGCATTGGCATACATTGACCATCGGAAATCTTTCGTACGGATGATATCGCCGCGCAGGTCTATTTCCACGCCGCTGTTGCGCATATCGCCCACATTTTCCTTGATGGAAGAATAACCCTGTGAGTAAGCCACCGCAACATCCGACAACATATCGGATGTTTTGTTGTTGTAGTAATCTACGCTACCCGACAAGCGGCCATCCAACAGGCTGAACTCAGCCCCCATGTTAATCGCTGTTCTGGTTTCCCAGGATATTTCCTGATTTCCCCTGGCAACAAAGGCCAAGGCAATTTCGCCGGCAACACTGCTCAATTCATACGCGTCCTCATAATAGTTGCGGGAGCTTCCAATTTGGTCATTCCCGTTTTGTCCGTACGAGGCTTTCAATTTCAACTCGTTCACCCAGGGTACCTGGAAGAATTTTTCCCTTGACAGGATCCAGGCGCCACCGAAAGAGAAGAAATTACCCCAGCGGTGATCCGGGTGGAAGCGGGATGAACCGTCGCGACGGTAAGAGGCATCAACATAGTACACACCATCATAATCATACATCACGCGGCCGCCAAAACCCTCGCTTTGGTAAGGACGGGTGTAGCCACTCAGACCGGTACCGGGTATTGTAGTCGCCCCATCAAAGTCCTGGTTTTCAAAATAGCTGAACATATTATCCTTGCGACCGTACTGGTATTCATAATTCCGTTTATACCATTCGTGCAATACCACTGCTTTTAGATTATGGTTCCCGAAAGAAACGGCATAGTTCACTAATTGTTGCAGGTTCAGTGTTTCATCTTTATAACGGTAGATAGCCACATAGCCGCCCGGGTTGGAAGTACCGTAGAAAGGCTGGCCGGTACTCCTGTATTTTTGGTCGCGTTCGCTGTAGCTTACATTTAAAGTAGCCGTCAGGCCGGTAGTGATCTTCACATCTACCCCTGCCTGAGCGCCGGCTTTAACGGAAGCCGTATTTTTAGTTTGCAGCATGGCTTCCTGCAAACGGTTGGAGCCGGTGTTAACCGGGCGCGCAATGCCTGCATTGTAGGTGCCGTCGCCATAATCATATACCTGTCCGTTTCCATCAGTAATGATATTTCCATTGGCATCACGGACAAAGATCGGGTAAATGGGCGCTACCCTGAGTGCGTTGGAAAATATATTGTTGGAGTTATCGGAGTAGTCCGCATCATTATTCTGTTCGGCTACGGCGATATCCAATGCAGCATTGATCTTCAACCAGGGTTTGGCATCGAAGACCCCTTTTAACCGTCCGGTGAAACGCTCATAGTCCGCCTTGTCGGTAATCCCCGTTTCTTTGGTATAACCGGCGCTGGCCAACATGGACAGTTGATTTGTCCCTCCTTTGATATTTACATTATAATCCTGACGATAACCGGTGGAATAGGTGTTGTCTACCCAATTATCCGGTGTTTGATAATAAGTTTTGCCGTCGGCTCCGGTCACCATTCTCCCCAAAGTGGCATGGGGGTTGAGCCGGCCGTTCTGTCCAACGAGCACCTGGCCTTCGGGCACCGTGTATACTAAGTAGCCCAAACCGCCCTCGGCGGGCACTTTTGTCCATGCTGCATTAGCCATGCTGTGAGCCTGATAAGCGCTATATCCGCCCGTATTGGTGAAGTAATTATACAAAGCGGCATAGTGCCGTTCATAGTACTCACCCGGCTCTGTAATAACATCATAGAGGTCGCTTGTACGCACATTGGCCATAGCAAATTTAGCGTCAACGGAAATACTTATTTTTTCTGCTTTCCCTGCTTTCTTGGTCGTTACCAAAACCACTCCATTTCCTCCCCTAGCGCCATAAATAGCAATAGAGGCAGCGTCTTTCAACACGGTAATCGACTCCACATCATTAGGGTTAATATTAGCCCAGCCGCTTTCATAAGGCACACCGTCCACTACGATCAGCGGGTCGTGACCGGCATTGATGGAACTGGCACCACGTATACGAAAAGCGGGGCTGGAACCCGGAGCGCCTGAGGCAGATTGTACTTGCACACCGGCGGTTACACCTTCCAAGGCCGTCATCACATTGGTTACCGGCCGGCGGGAAATATCATCGGCAGATACCACTGAGGCCGAACCTGTAAAAGCCGCCTTTTTCTGCTCACCGTAAGCCACTACCATCACCTGATCCAGCAGTACGGCGTCATCTTCCATGATTACGTCAACAACCGTACGGCCGTTCACGTCAACAACCACTGTTTTGTACCCGATGGTAGAAAACACCAGTTTTCCGGTTGCCGGAGTCGTAATAGTATACGCACCATCCGCATCGGAAAAGGCGCTCACGGTTGTTCCCTCCAGCACAACCTGAACGCCTACCACCGGCGCGTTATCCGGGTCAACAATCTTTCCTGTGATCTTCAAGTCCTGGGCCCAAGCAAATTGCATAGTCCCAAAAACCAGCGTCAACAGACATAGCCCCCGACTAAGCGGTCTGCTTAGCGAGTGCAACAAATACCCTAGTTTTTTTAGTGAAAACATAATATTTCGGTTTAAGAGGTTAAAATTAAGGACGAATTTACATGGTTTAGGCCACTGTGTTATGGTGAATCACTTACTCAAAATTGTCTTTATTTCCAGTTTAATGGTAAAAAGACAATCAAAAATTGTCCTTTTTCTTGCATAGGGTAATTTTAGACAGCTCCCTATATATATGGTATTCCGCTGATATTTTGGAGATATTTTACAAAAAAATATTCTTTTTGCCATTTCAAAAAAAGATTCTACATTTGTATTCGGATTTTTTTAGTTACAATTTATAAACAAATTTGATAGATATTTAAAAAATCGTAACCAATCATGCACAAACTCATTGACATGCCCGAAGTGGTGATTCGTTTTTCGGGTGATTCCGG
>DBDM01000159.1 GCA_002293585.1 Bacteroidales bacterium UBA932 | reverse complement strand
TTATTTACTATCTTAAAATTCTGTTTATATTTTTTTGTGTATTGCCCGTAAATTTTATAATTCATTGTTTTTTCCTGATTTTTTCTTATCTTTGCAATATAATTAATTCTATTTATTGCACATGAATGCTGTGGTTATAAAGCCTAAAACTGTGTCGGATATGCAGTTTTTTTTAGATTTCGCTAAGCGTATAGGAGCACCTGCCAAAACCATTGATACAAAGGAGTTGGAAGATGCCTATTTTGCATCGTTAATTGAGAAAGGTTTAACTACACCAAGCGTTAGCCGCCGTGAAGTAATGAATGTTTTAAAGTAATGAATACCGACTTTAAAAAATCTTTTTTAAATGACATTAAAAAGATAGCCGACTCAACGATAAAAGCCGAAATAGAACAGGTTATTTTGAGGGTAGAACAAGCGACGGCGAAGAAAGATATTGACAATCTGCGCAAACTGAAAGGAGCTAAAGGTGGTAGTTTTTACCGTATCAGGGTGGGTAGTTATCGCATCGGTGTAAGTATCGAAAATAAATTGGTTACTTTTGTTATTTGTAGGCCTCGAAAGGACATCTATAAGTTTTTTCCTTAAACGAACAATTTTTATTTTTGAAGCTAAAAACATTACTCCTCGCCCTTTTATTGACGGCTGCCAATATTGTCCACGCCGGGCAACTGTTGTGGTATGACCGTCCGGCCACCGACTGGATGACCCAGGCGTTGCCCGTAGGCAACGGCCGCATCGGGGCAATGGTCTTCGGAGGCATTGGCCATGAGCGCATACAGTTCAACGACAAAACCCTGTGGACGGGAAGCTCCCAAATAAGGGGAAGCTACCAAAACTTCGGAGACGTGTATATTGAGTTTGACTCGGTGACCGTCACGGATTACCGTCGTGAACTCGACATTGAGAACGCCGTCGCGCGAGTGAGTTATCGTTCGGGAGGGGTGCGCTACCGGCGGGAATACCTGGCAAGTCATCCCGACAATGTGATTGCGATCCGCTTCACGCAGAGTCCGAAAGGGGCGAAAAAAGGGGCGCTAAATTTCGCGGTTTCGCTTAAAGGTGCGCACGGTGAGACCACCTCGGCGAGCGGCAACACGCTCTCTTTCGGTGGAAAGTTCGAGCTGCTTTCCTATGCGGCAAAGCTGTCGGTGCAGCACGAGGGGGGCACCCTGAGCATTGACGGCGACCGGATGGTGGTGAAAGGGGCGACTGCAGCGACGTTGTATCTGACAATGGGAACCGATTACGACCCGTCCCAGTCCGGTTATCTGACTTCCGGGGATTGGCTGTC
The DNA here is from genome assembly GCA_002293585.1 of Bacteroidales bacterium UBA932. Taxonomy (GTDB): domain Bacteria; phylum Bacteroidota; class Bacteroidia; order Bacteroidales; family UBA932; genus UBA932. The sequence goes on along the minus strand of DBDM01000159.1, from coordinate 8,777 downwards.
CGCCTTGGTGACGGAGTGCAATGAACGTGCTGTTGCCAAGGGTTTTGAAGCTATAAAAAAAGACCATACGGCCGATTATTACTCGCTCTACGGGCGTGTCCGGCTGAATTTGGGCGATGCTACGCCTAATGTTCCAACCGATGAGTTGTTCCGCCGCTACACTGCCGGGGAGTATAATCCGGCGGCCGATGTACTTTATTTTCAGTATGGCCGCTATCTGCAAATAGCTTGTTCGCGGGCGGGACTGGCGCTTCCGTCTAACCTGCAGGGCTTGTGGAACAACAGCAACAAACCCCCCTGGGAGAGCGATATTCATTCCAACATCAATGTGCAAATGAACCATTGGCCGGTGGAAACCACTAATCTGGCCGAGTGCCATGCGCCGTTTATTGATTATGTTTACAATGAATCGCAGCTTCAACCCTCATGGCGCATGATGGCTGCCGAATTGGAGTGCAGGGGTTGGACGATGAAGACGCAAAATAATATTTTCGGCTATTCCGACTGGAATTGGAACCGTCCTGCCAACGCCTGGTACTGCATGCATGTGTGGGATAAATATTTGTTCGACCCCAATCGCGAATACCTTGAACGAGTGGCCTGGCCGGTGATGCGTTCGGCCTGCGAGTTTTGGCTCGACCGGCTGATAGTTGACGAAGACGGCAGCTTGGTAGCTCCCAATGAATGGTCGCCCGAGCACGGTCCCTGGGAGAGTGGCATTGCCTATGCCCAGCAGCTTGTTTGGGATTTATTCGCGAATACCGTTGAGGCGGGACAAATTCTCGGAACCGACACGGCGTTTACCGGCCGCCTTGCCGAAAGACTGGCTAAGTTAGATAAGGGACTGGCTGTAGGAAAATGGGGACAACTCCGCGAGTGGAAACATCACCGCGATGATTCCACCAACCGGCACCGGCATGTGTCGCACCTCATTGGACTTTATCCGGGCCGGCAGATTTCGCCTCTTTTAGATAGAAAATATGCCGATGCTGCGCGCGTTTCGCTCAATGCGCGGGGCGACGGCGGAACGGGCTGGAGCCGTGCGTGGAAAATCTCATTCTGGGCGCGTCTGCTCGACGGCGACCGTGCGCACCGTCTGCTCCGTAGCGCGATGACTCTCGTTGAACATGGTGCGGGAGGCGGTGTCTACGCCAACCTGTTCGACGCTCATCCGCCGTTTCAGATCGATGGTAATTTCGGTGCTACGGCGGGGGTGGCCGAAATGCTGCTTCAAAGTCACCTCGGGGAACTGCACCTGCTTCCGGCGCTGCCGGTGGTGTGGGCGCAGGGCGCGGTGAGCGGCCTCAGGGCAAGGGACGGTTTCGAGGTGGATATGCGCTGGAAAGCAGGTAGGCTGACAGGCGCCATGATTTTATCGACCCACGGCAAGCCGTGCAGGATAAGGGCTGCCGTTCCCCTGGCTGTAAAAGGAACTTCCCATGTGTCCTCTCCCGACGGTGACGGTTATCACATTTTGGTGTTCAATACGGAGGCGGGGCGGAGGTATGCCGTAGAGGTGAGATTGTGAGGGAATGTGCTTAGTCAAACAGTTGCTTTACTGTTTGCATGGGGATAAACATTTTTCCGCTATCCGGTAATTTTTCAAATCCAAAGGCAGCATAAAAATTTTCGGCATCCTTGTCCAAAGGGTCCACAACAACTGCGAAAGAGCCCATGCTTTTTGATAATTCGAAACACCGGCGCAGCGCGTCAATCAACAATAATTTGCCGATGCCTTGTCCTTGGAATTGTTGGCCGACCGCCAATCGCCCAAGGAGTGTAATAGGAATAGCTGTGTAAGATTCCGGTAATTTTCTTCGAATTGTTGCAGGAACCAAACTCAACGGAATGCTTCCGTTAGATAAGGTATAATATCCCCGAACGACCGATGCATCCTGTGCCGGAAGGACAAAGCATACTGATAGTTTTCGCTTAATATCCTGTTTCGCCTGATGATGTAAATATCCGTCGAGCAAGGCTTTTCCGCAGGAAAATAATGCTTTGCGATGTTGCGAAGATAAAATTGCGGTCAGGTACATTAAGTGGTCAAATTCAAATAGTCTTTAGCTGCGGACTGTAATTTTTTATTGGGCTTTGGTGGATTGGTCAACGTATCAAAAAAGATTTTCCTGTCCTTTTCTGAGGCAAGTATCCGTTCATTTTCTTCTACAATTTCTTTTGCCCGTTCTTGAACAGTGAGCATAATGAAGTCCGTTAAACTTCGGTATCCGCCTATTTCTGCCGCTTTTTCGAAGAATATTTTTTGTTCCAACGGCAATCTGGCATCAAATCGAGCTATGGAATTTTGTGTGGTTTTCATGATATATATTTTTTGCAAATGTACGGAAAAAATCCGTACATTTGCAAAATCTTTTAAAAATTTTTACCCTATTCCAACATCACTTTCTTGTCTTTCGGGTACTTCACGCTGTACTTTAAGTTCATCGATTTAGTTTCCTGTGGTTGAAGTGTATATCTCCACGTAACGATACCTGTGGCGGCATTTAAAGTTCCGTTAGAGATATCTACCGTTTCTACCTTGATTTCCTTGTTGGTAGATACCGGAATTTGGTCTTCGACAGTGATGACTACCGGCTGGTTCTTTTTGTTTTGTACGTTGAGGTGCCATTCGCGGGTTTCGGTGATATTGCTGCTGAGGAATTGTTTTTCGGCAAAGTCTTTTTGGCGGGTACGGGTTACCGTGATATTTTTGTCGCGGCCTAACGAGAGCGCTAAGGTATCGCCGGTTTGTTGCGTGTCGATGTAGGATTCGCCTACGTATTTCCCTTCAAAGAATAAATTGGCTGTTCCCGGCAGCAGGTTCAGTTTTTCCCATCCTGTGGTTTTAGCCATCAAAAACGCGTCTTTTTCCAGTTTGCGAACGGCGTAGTACTCATACACCGCCGGAAGCGAATATTTGGCCAATTCTACGGTTTGTTGCTGTCCGTCGCCGGGGATGCTGTAGGGGATATCCACTATAAATTCGACACTGGTCTGGCTTTCGCTCACTGTGGTCATGTCGGCGGCAGTGGCGGCCATCATCACGGGCGCTTCTTCCACCATTTCATCCATCATCATTTCTTGTTCCTGCCGGATGCCTGCTCCTCTGACCCGGAGGTTTGAATTGTACATTTTTGGTTGGACGGGCTGATAGAACGACAGGAACCAAGGGTTCAGCACCGGTTTGGTGTTGCTGACGGTGGGATTAGCCGTTGAAAATACGGGTTTTACGTTTTTCCATTCCTCGCCGGTATTTTGGTATACCTGCGCTTTGTAGGTCAGTTCCACCGGTTTGTTGATGTCGGACGAGCGGAGGTCGTAGTTGACATTCCATCCTGCTTCGTAGGCCAAATAGCTGATGCTGAGTTGTGCATTTACGGCCGCCGGGGCGGTGAGGCCAACTACTACTTCGGAGGTGGCGTTGCGCGGACGGCGCTGCAATTCGTTCAGTTGTTTTTGCAGCCGGACGGAATCTTTCAGCATTTCCCTCAGCACTTGTCGTCCTTTCACATTCCGGGTGCTGAGGTCGGTCATTTTTTTGCTGTAGTATTCTGCGAAGGCGGCTAAGTCGGCTGTTTTCACGCCGGTTTGCGAACCGCCGATGGATTCATTGGCTTTCAGCATGTTTCTTTCGGCTAAGAGGACGCTTAAATTCGCTTTTTGCAATTGTATTTTGTCTTTCACTAAGTTGAGCGAATCTTCGATCTTTATGATGTCCGCCGATTTTTCATTGACCTGTAAAAAGTTCATCCGGTGGCTTACGCCCAGGATGGTGAAGTTGCCTTTTCCGGCCACTTGTATGCTTTGCGGATTGATATTGGCCGGCAGGTTTTCGAATATGATCTGCTGTGAGCCGGATTTCAATTGTATGGTAGCGTTCCGTTGAATTTCGGCGCCACTCATGAATACGGTTACGCCGCTAATGGTCGATTTGATGGGTGTGGCTTTTTCCTGTGCTGTTGCGGGGAGGAATAGCAGCATTGACAAGGCGATAAGAATAATCTTCTGCATAATATCTTATTTTTGTATGAAATACAAAGATAAGAAAAATTTTTATTTAACCGCCCGGTTGTTTTATTGTCCGGCGGGTGACCAGCAGGTGATCCATAAGGCGGCGATCAGCAAGGCTATTGAGGCAAGCAGGGACAGGGGGATCATCCATGCGCGCTGGTTCTTGCTTTCTTTGGTGGGATAGAAATAAATGTCGACTAAGAACCGAAGGGTAAAAAGTATACCGAGTATCAACGATGCAGTAACAAGGTAGCCCAGTGAAATCAGCACAAGGAGCGCTAATCCGTAAAATATGTAATAGACCACCAGGATTATACCTATGCTCACCAGCAGGGGGATAAAAATGGAGGCTAAAATGCGAAGGGTTTTTTTGCCGGTTTGTTCGTCCGGCTTGGCTGCCGGTGTGCCGAAACGGTAGTGGTACCACATGGCGCAGAAAATCGTTAATACCCAAAAAGTCATGCTTTTAAACGCATTGGCATTCAAAAAGCTAACATCCGTTCCTACGGCAAAAGAAGCGATGATAAACAGCACGGCGGCGGTGATCAAAAAACCAATGGTGAGGCTAAATAAAATTTTTGAGAAAGTGGGAATATTGCTATCCATAATATGGGGTTTTTAATACAAATAACAAAAAGTATGCCAATTTCATTTAATTATACAAATAGCGTTTGATTTTTTGGGTGGACGTTTTTTCAAATTCCACAGGAACTACCTCTACCAAAGATAGTTTAGAGAAACTGCGTACCCGTTCGTTGACATAAATGATCAGTTCGCGGCGCAAGTCTTCAATCTTTTCTTCAATATGTTGTTTCAATTCTTCTTTTTTCTGTTCCCATTCCGCCTTTTTAGCTTCCCATTTTTGTTCCCATTGGATTTTTTTTGCCGCGAATTGTTTTTCTAATTCTTCACGGTTCACGTGCACCATAGCCACCAAGCGTCCTTTACGTTCCACGACTAAGGATTCCACTACGCCGCCGAAGCTGTTGATGACGGTTTCGATTTCTTCGGGATAAATGTTTTCGCCGTTAGGCCCCAGGATCATGTTTTTCAGCCGGCCTTTGATGTGCAGGTGCCCCCGGCGGTCGAACTTACCCAGGTCGCCGGTGCGGAACCAGTCGCCGGACATCACTTCATTCGTCATGGCCGCTTCTTTGAAGTAGCCTTTCATGACGTTATCGCCTTTCACCCAAATTTCGCCTTCGCCGTTTTTCGGTTCGTTAATGTGCATGGTGACGCCTTTGAGCGGGAACCCGGCGCTCTGGAAGTGCTTCATGCCGGCCGTGGCTGCCGAGATCAGGGGCGCCGTTTCCGTGAGGCCGTAACCGATGGCATAAGGTATTTTTTGTCCTTCTTTGAGGAAACGTTCCACCTCGGCGTCGAGCTTGGCGCCGCCTATGCCGAAAAATACCAGTCGCCCGCCGAACTTATCGTAGAGCAGGTGTGCGGCCTTGCGGTGCATGAGTTTGCGCAGGAAGGGTATGCCGTACATAGCGCGTTGCAGCATGGTTTTACGCAGTTGCGGCAACACGGAGCTACGGAATATTTTTTCAATAATCATAGGCACGGTGAGGAGGTAGGTGGGTTTCACCAGCGCCAGTGCGGGTAATAATACCGAGGGTGTGGGCGGTTTTTCGAGGTAGTTGACGGATGCGCCGCACAGCAGGGGCAATAAGAAGCCCAGCGTGTTCTCGTAGGTATGCGATAAAGGCAGTATCGACAGGAAAATATCATCCCGTTGCACCGGCTGTATCTCTTTGGTCATTTCGAGCTGGCGCAGGATGTTTTTATGCGTGAGCATTACGCCTTTCGACTTGCCGGTGGTTCCCGAAGTGTAGATGATCGACAACAGGTCTTCGGGTTGCACGGTGTAGCCGTTGGCCGCCACATCGCCGTCGGACTCCACGCCGCGGAACTGCAGTTGATCGAGGATGATCATATCCAATGTATTGATCTTTCCTTTCAGTCGCTCCGACACAAATGCCAGTTTACATTCGGCGTGGTTGAGTATGGTGTCAATTTCGTAGCTCGAAAAATCGGGCAGCAGCGGCACTACCACGGCGCCCATAGTGGCTATGGCGAAATAAGCAACGCCCCAGTCGGGGGAGTTATGCGCCAGCAAGGCTATCCGGTCGCCCGGCGCAACGCCTTTACTCATAAGTAGTTGCTGCGTTTCGTACACGCGGCTGGCCAGTTCGCGGTAGTTGATTTTCTCTTCGCCGACAAAGGCCAGGGCGGGCCGGAAACTGAACTGTTCCACGCTGTTGCGCAGCAGTGCTTGTAATGTATGTGGAAATTTTGTCATCTACTCCTTGTAAAGAGGGACAAAGGTAGTATTATTTGACCGTATTCACCTTAAAGTGCTATTAATTTTTGCACACCGCTTATCAAGTGGTTGAAACTTGCTGAATTATTGTTATTTATATTCATGTGTTTCGGAATAGTTTTGGAAGCATGGCTTTTGCTAAAATCGGAGGTCAGCAGCCGCATTTCATTTGCTCCCGATAAATTGTCGGGATTACGGTATTTGGCTTTAGCTTTCAATGATGAGGCTTTGGTTGCCGGATATACGGCTTCTACGGCATCTAAATCGCCCAAGTACCAATTTTCCAATTCCCTACAAGCTATTCGTATAACGGCAGGAGTAGGTGTTCCTTTGAAAAGGTCTAAAAGAGAAGATTTTAGCTGTTCACAGTCGTTAGCATCCTGATCATGAATTACGAGGACTTTTACAGGACGACCCCAATGCGGCCAGGCCTTTATTTTGTTCTTGATGGATTTTTGTAAATCGTTTTTTCCCTCATGTGTTCGAATAAAGCAGTTTACGTCCAACGCATAATCTTCCGGTAAAATTTTCGGCAAAATTACGCGTAAAAAATTCCCCGCAGAAGGCTCTTCTGTCATTATTTCTATAACTGTTTGGTTCATGCTACCGTGGTGTATTGCCTGTGAAATAGCCTTGCTTCCAAAGGTACCCTAATTGATCGCCGGCGTTGAACAGTGCTTTTATTTCGTCATGTTCCGAAGCCCGTTTGATTTTGGTGTATCCTTTTTCTTTTACCAACCAATAGGTTTCTTCAGGGGTTGCTCCGTTTAGCAGGTCGGGAGAATGGGAAGATACGAAAACTTGTCCGCCCCGGTTGGCATACAGCCGGAATTCTTCCAGCAATTCGGCCAGAAGCATTGGATATAATTGGTTTTCGGGTTCTTCAATACATAAGAAAGGATGAGGATTAGGGTCATGGAGCAAGATCAGGTAAGCAAACATTTTTATAGTGCCGTCCGATACAAAATTAGCTATAAACGGGTCCTTAAAAGAGCCATCCTGGAATCGTAAAACTATTCGTCCGTCCAGTGTAGGTTCGGCAGATACACTACTGATTCCCGGCACCCTTGCTTTCATTTTTCCCAGTACGGTATCAAAAATATCGCGATGATTTTCGTACATGTATTGAGCTACTAAGGCTAAATTCTCACCGGTCGTAGACAGGTGTTCCGCATAGCCTGTTTCCTGACTGGGACGCGCATCGGCAATGTGGAAATCGGACACATGCCAGTTTTCAATAAAACTTCTGAAAGCATTTGCCGCTTTAAATTTATCAAACTGTCCAAGGCCTTTAATCGCTAATATGTCGGGAGAACCTAATTTTTGGTCATCACGATTTAAATCTTCGTCTTCTTTGTCAAAGTCTTCTTCATTACTAATCGCATAGCCGCTACCCTTTGAAAAATCCAGAAAATGATAAGGAGACCCGTATGAACTTCGTTTATAGCGTAGAATTTCTCTTTTTACAATAGGCTTTCCGTTTTCTTCCTCAATTTCCAGATGATAAGTCACTAAACGCTCTTTATTGGCTATTTCCAAACGGAATTGAAGTTCTATTTCAATGGAACCGCTTTGTCCGCGACTAATTACTTCTTTAAATCCACCTCTTTTTTGCAGGGCATGACGGATATTATTTTTTAGTGCATCACTTAAAAAACCGAAGACATCAAACAAGGTGGTTTTACCCGATCCGTTGGCTCCCGTAAAAATAGCCAATGAAGGTAAATCTTTTAGTTCCAGACACTGAAATGCCTTGAAATTTTTCAATTTTATGCTTTCAATTTTCATCTGTTGAATGATTAATTTGCAAAATTAACAAAAAAATCGTATCTTTGACCTCTTATGACCGACTTTTTTAATCACGTGCAGCTTTCGTTGCCACTCGATAATCCGGTGTTAATTTTTGCGTTAATACTGTTTATCATCCTTTTTGCACCCATTTTGCTGAATAAGCTGCGCATTCCCCACCTCATCGGACTGATTATTGCCGGTGCGGTTATTGGTCCCCACGGCTTTCATATAATGGATCGCGACAGCAGTATTATTCTCTTCGGAACAGTGGGTCTGCTCTATATCATGTTTTTAGCCGGGCTGGAGATCGACCGTACGGAATTTAAGAAAAACAGCGGTAAAAGCTTGGTATTCGGGCTTTATACTTTTTTGGTACCCATGGGTTTAGGCTATTTGGCCAGTTTCTATGTCCTGAAGTTTTCACAACTCAGCTCCATATTGCTGGCCAGTATGTTCGCTTCGCACACCCTCATTGCCTACCCGATGATCAGCCGCTTAGGCGTGGCTAAAAACCGGGCGGTGACCATTGCCGTGGGCGGCACGGTGATTACCGACACCCTGGCGCTGTTGGTGCTGGCCGGTGTTGCGGGGATGGCCACGGGCGAAATGTCCGATAATTTTTGGCTGAAATTAGGCGTTTCGGTGATGA
>DBDM01000106.1:4170-9114 GCA_002293585.1 Bacteroidales bacterium UBA932 | reverse complement strand
TATTACCATAACACAGAGCCATTCTTTCGACGCCGAAAATATCCATCCCCGCGACCTGTACGAAACCTACTTGCCGGCCTTTGAAGCCTTGGTGAAGGAAGCTAAGGTAAAAGAAGTGATGTGCGCTTACAATCGTTTTGAAGGAGAACCCTGCTGTGGAAGTAACCGCCTGCTGACGCAAATATTGCGCAAGGATTGGGGCTTTGACGGTATAGTGGTGGCGGACTGCGGCGCTGTAGCCGATTTTTATAAAGACAACGGACACCGCACGCATGCCGATGCCGCCGCGGCTTCATCCGATGCGGTAGTGCAGGGCACCGACCTGGATTGCGGCACTAGCTACAAGGCCTTGCTGAAAGGGGTGGAGCAGGGACTGATAGCCGAAAAAGATATCGACGTTTCGGTCACCCGCTTGCTGAAAGCCCGTTTCGCATTAGGCGAAATGGACGACAGGGAAGATGTTTCATGGACGAAAATGCCTTTCTCAACGGTGGCTTCGGCCAAACATGACTCCCTGGCGTTGGAAATGGCGCGCAAGGTGATGACCCTGCTGCACAACCGGAACAACTTTTTACCCCTGGAACGCGGCGGGAAAACTATTGCCGTGATGGGGCCGAACGCCAACGACTCGGTGATGCAGTGGGGCAACTACCACGGCATGCCTTTGCGCACGGTGACCATTCTGGACGGCATACGCGCAGCCATGGGGCCCGGCGACAGTTTGATCTACGAACAAGGCTGCGGCTTGACGGAACGCAGTCTGCTGCGTAGCGTGTTTTCACAATGCCGCACAGCCGAAGGCGTGGGATTCAACGCCCGTTATTGGAACAACCTGCAACGTGAAGGCGCACCGGCGACCTCCGTGCACGTGCCCACTCCTTTTCGTTTTTGTACTTCGGGCGCTACCGTCTTTGCTCCCGGTGTGAACCTGACCGATTTTTCGGTAACCTACAACAGTGTGTTTACGCCCCTGCAGTCGGGCGAGGTGGTGTTTGAACTGTATGCCTACGGCAGCGGACGCATCCGCGTGAACGGCGAAGAAGTAAAAACTTTTGCCAACCGCCACGGCGGACGGAAAACAACTTACGCAATGAAAGCGGTTGCCGGACAACAATACGCTATTGAAATAGACTTTGAATATGTGCGCAGCGATGCACAATTGAATTTCGACTTGGGTTTTAAAGAAAACATTAACATCCAAAGATCAGTGGATAAAGTGCGGCATGCCGACGTTGTTATATTTGCCGGAGGCATATCCCCCTCACTGGAAGGAGAGGAGATGGGCGTGGAGTTGCCGGGCTTCAGGAAAGGCGACCGCACGGACATTCAATTGCCGCAGGTGCAACGTGAGCTGATCGCTGCCCTACATCGTGCAGGGAAAAAAATAGTGATGGTCAACTGTTCGGGTTCACCCCTTGCCCTGATCCCCGAAATTCAACGTTGCGAAGCCATATTGCAGGCATGGTATCCCGGACAACAGGGGGGCACGGCGGTGGCGGAAACGCTCTTTGGCGATTATAATCCGGCGGGGCGCCTGCCGGTGACCTTTTATAAAGGTGTTTCTCAACTTCCTGATTTTGAAAATTATGACATGAAAGGGCGGACTTACCGCCATATGCAGGATGAACCCCTCTATCCCTTTGGCTACGGACTTAGTTATACGACTTTTAATTATGGAGAAGTGACGGCGGACAAGCAGGAGATTACTGCCGGGCAATCGTTGAAACTAACAGTGCCTGTGACCAATACGGGTAAAATGAACGGCGATGAAGTGGTGCAGGTCTACCTGCGGAAACAGGGCGACGTGCAGGGCCCATTGAAAACCCTGCGCGCCTTTAAAAGAGTGCATATTCCCTCCGGGGAAACAGTGCAGGTCGGTTTTGAGTTGACCCCAAAGGAATTAGCCTGGTGGGATGAGGCCGCCGGTGCGGTGAAACTTTCGGCCGGCGCTTACGAACTGATGGTGGGAGGCAGCTCAAAAAACAGTGATTTACAGCATTACCCGCTGGTCATTTTATAGGTTTTAACCGACGATTTTTAGTTTGTGTGCGCACACAAACCCTGTTTTGTGTGTTTTTCTTGGACGGGTCATTTATTTTTGCTAAATTTGTCCGGTATAATTTTATTTAATGGATAAAAAGCATGCATTTTTTTTCTAACAATCCAAAAACAAAGAGCAACATTATACTAACCTGGAAATTTACCTGAATTCCTTAGTGGGTTCCATTCCTTAAAAATATCATTCATCGTGTCGGCGACCATCCAAGATAAAAAACTTCGTATTAAGGACATTGCTAAATTAGCAGGTGTTTCACCGGGCACTGTCGACCGTGTGCTGCATGGCCGCGGCCATGTATCCGAAGACAAACGGGAGAAAATAGAGGCCATCATCCGGCAACAGGAATACAAGCCTAACCTTGTAGCCCGTTCGCTGGCGCTGAAAAAAGACCTGCGTATCATAGCTTTTATCCCCGAATTTGAGCAGGGCGGATATTGGCACTACATTTACGACGGCATAGAGAAAGCCTGCAAGGAAATGGCGGCTTACCGGGTGAGTGTTGATTACGTATTTTTCAACCAATATGATAAGGTATCGTTCAACCGTGAGGCGGAAAAATTATTGGCCGCACCGCCCGACGCCCTGATCTTTGCCCCGGTGTTTATCGAAGAGTCCGTGAATTTTGCCAAAACCATGGAAAAGAAAAAAGTGCCTTTTGTGCTGATCGACTCCAACCTCGAAAGCGTGAATGGCTTGACATACTACGGGCAACATTCGTACAAAAGCGGTTACTTAGTGGCGAAGCTGTTGTTTGACGGACTTCCCGAAAATACGACCATATTGCTGACCCACTCGTTGCGCCACAGCACACAAGGTTCCAACCAGGCCACCAACCGCGAAAGGGGCTTTGTGAGCTACATGGAACAGCACAGGCTACACGGCCGCTACCATTTGGTGCGCCTCGACCTGCATGCCGATAACCACGAGGAAAGCCGGCGGAATATCCATCGTGTGTTCGAGAAGCATAACAATATTGCGGCGGCGGTGATTTTCAGTTCGCGTGTCTACCGCTTGCTCCGCTATTTAAAAGAAGTGGATGTGAAAGGGCTCAAAATTATAGGCTATGACGAACTGCCGCTGAATGTGGAAGCCCTCAGGAACGATAAAGTATCCTACCTGATCGCCCAACGTCCGGAACTGCAGGGCTACCTCTGTGTACGCGATCTGTGCAGGGCGGTAATCTTTAAACAGGAGGTCTATCGTGTGAACTATATCCCCGTGGACATCCTGACCAAAGAAAACGTAGAAGAATACATGCAATTCAACCGCCGCCTGAATGAGTGGTGCTGATGCGGAGATGTAGCGACGCGCTTGCCGCGTCGATAGAGATGAGAGACTAAGAGGTGAGAGGGGGATTAGGTAACTAAGCAAATTAAATAATAAATTTTCAATTCTCAATTTTCAATTAATATGACTTCCTTCCTCAAAATAAATCCTGCCGATAATGTGGCCGTAGCCATTGTCGACCTTCAGGCCGGCGCCACGGTAAATGTCGACGGTGTGGATATTCACCTGAACATGGATATTCCGGCCGGACATAAATTTGCTTTAAAAAACATAATTGTGTGCGCACACATCGTAAAATATGGCTATCCTATTGGCCATGCGGTGGAGGATATCCGTCAGGGCGACCTGGTGAATGAGAAGAATATAAAGACCAATCTGGATGGTGTGTTGGAATACACCTATGAACCGCAACTGCAACAACCGGCATTTACGAACCGTAACCTGACCTTCAGAGGTTATCGCCGCGCTACGGGCGAAGTGGGCGTGCGCAACGAGTTATGGATCATCCCCACCGTCGGCTGTGTCAACGGCGTGGTCAACCGGCTGGCAGCCCGCTTGCAGGAAGAAACCGGCGGTAAGGGCCTTGACGCTATTGTTGCCTTCCCGCACAACTACGGTTGTTCGCAGTTGGGCGAAGATCACGAAAACACCCGCAAAGTACTCCGTGATATGGCGCTGCACCCTAATGCCGGCGCCGTGTTGATAGTGGGTCTGGGGTGCGAAAATAACCAGATCAGCCAATTCAAAGAATTGATCGGTGATACGAAAGCCCGCATCGCATTTATTGAAACCCAAAAAATGGGCGACGAGATAGAAGAAGGGATGACCGTCTTACGCGAGCTGTACGTCGAAGCGGAGCAAGCCCGCCGTGAAGATATTCCGCTTTCGGAACTGAAAATAGGACTTAAATGCGGCGGCTCCGACGGCTTTTCGGGCATCACGGCGAACCCCTTGGTAGGTATGTTCTCCGACTTCCTGATCGCGCAGGGCGGTACGACCGTCCTTACCGAAGTGCCGGAAATGTTCGGCGCCGAAACCATACTGATGAACCGTAGCGAAAATAAGAAAGTGTTCGATAAAACCGTACACCTGATCAACGATTTCAAAGAATATTTCATCGCCAACCGCCAGCCGATCTACGAAAATCCCTCGCCGGGCAACAAGGCNNTTTCATCGCGAATAAACAACCGGTGTATGAAAATCCTTCGCCCGGAAATAAAGCCGGCGGCATTTCCACCCTCGAAGAAAAATCGCTGGGTTGCACCCAAAAAGGCGGAGTGGCCACGGTGGTGGATGTATTGTCTTATGGCGAAAGACTGAAAACAAAAGGACTGAACCTCTTGAGCTCGCCCGGCAACGACTTGGTGGCGGCTACCGCGCTGGCTTCTACCGGCTGCCAGTTGGTGNNTTACTACCGGCCGCGGTACGCCTTTCGGAACCTTTGTTCCCACCATGAAAATTTCTACCAATTCACGCCTCGCTAATTTGAAACCCAACTGGATCGATTTCAATGCCGGTGTGATCCTGGAAGACGAACCGATGGAAAAAACCTGTGAGGATTTTATCGATTATATCATCAAAGTAGCGAGCGGTGAGCC
>DBDM01000106.1:0-4143 GCA_002293585.1 Bacteroidales bacterium UBA932 | reverse complement strand
GTAAAAGGTAGAAAGGTAAAGGGTGAAAGAAAATACCCTTTCACCTTTTACCAAAAAAACATATATTGAAATGAAAAAGATACTTTTATTACCCTTGTTAATCGTTGCCACTTCTGTGACAGCGCAGACCATGCGTGAGGCTTTTAAACAGGCCGATGCTATTGTGAAAGCGATAGAGTTGCCGGATTTTCGCCGGCAGCAGTACAATATTGTCGACTTCGGCGCTGTGGCCGATGATGCGGGAATATTGAACCACGATGCGATTAACAAAGCCATACAGTCCGCCTGTGATGCGGCCGGCGGCGTGGTGATAGTGCCGAAAGGCGTATTCCATACCGGTCCCATCACCCTGAAAAGCAACGTGTGCTTGCATTTGGAAGAAGGCGCCGTATTAAAATTCACCACCGAAGCGAAATATTATTTTCCGGCAGTGCCTACCCGTTGGGAGGGCATTGATTGCCTGAACGCCCGGCCGCTGATCTATGCTTACAACGCAAAGAACATAGCGGTTACCGGTAAAGGCGTTATCGACGGTAATGCGTCGAACAACGACTGGTGGGCTAAGAGCGGCAGTCCGCGTTATGGCTATAAAGATACTTCCATGATCTCGCAACGCACCGGGCGTCCCAAGTTGTTGCAATATGAACAGGGCGGTGTGCCCATTGAACAACGGGAGATGACGGAAAAAGACGGGCTTCGTCCCCAATTGATCAATTTCTATAAGTGTAAAAACGTCCTGATCGAAGGCGTTGAATTGCGCAATTCTCCTTTTTGGGTGATCCATCCGCTGATGTGCGATCAATTGGTGGTGCGCGGGGTCAGTATATTCAGTCATGGACCGAATGGCGACGGCTGTGATCCCGAATCATGTACCAACGTGTTGATCGAGGATTGCATGTTCGATACCGGCGATGATTGTATCGCTATCAAATCGGGACGCAATAATGACGGGCGTAAGTGGAACAAGCCGTCGGAAAATATTGTAGTACGCAATTGCCAAATGAAAGACGGTCACGGCGGCGTGGTGATAGGCAGCGAGATCAGCGGCGGTTTCCGTAACCTCTATGTGGAAAATTGCGAGATGGACAGTCCGGAACTCGACCGGGTGATACGTATTAAAACCAGCAATTGCCGCGGCGGGATCGTTGAAAATGTATATGTGCGCAACATCAAAGTTGGAGAGTGCAAAGAAGCCGTGTTGAAAATTAACCTGATCTATGAACCGAAAGAGCCTTGTGTGCGCGATTTCCCGCCGGTGGTGCGCAATGTGTATATGGACAACGTAACCAGCAAAAAGAGTAAATACGGCGTGTATGTTACAGGTCTCGCCGACCGCGACAATGTGTATAACATTCACGTGACCAATAGTAAGTTTGACGGCGTGGAAAGCGGTAATTCCGTGACCGGAGCGAAAGAAGTGACGTTTGAGCGCCTGTATATTAATGGGAAGAAGGTGGCTAAGTAACTAAGAGACTAGGTGACTAAGTGACTAAGTGATTAGGGGAGGGGAAATATAAATGATAAATTAAATAATAAATGAAAAAGGTTTTTCTGATAATGATCGCCACACTCTTTTGCATTGCTGCTGCATCGCCGCAAAAGAAAATTACTATTTTCCTCTGTGGTGATTCCACTATGGCCGACAAACCCCTGACCAAAGATAACCGCGAGCGGGGATGGGGTATGTATTTCAACCGGTTTTTCAATGACAAAGTGCGCGTTGAGAACCATGCGGTGAACGGCCGTAGCACTAAAAGTTTCCGTACGCTCGGACATTGGCAGAAAGTAATCGACAAGGTGCAGTCCGGCGATTATGTGATCATCGAATTTGGCCATAACGACAGCAAAGTCGACGACACGGCGCGCTACGCCAACCCCGAAACCGATTTTCGCACTAACCTTGCACGCTATGTGGAAGAAGTACGCAGCAAAGGCGGCAAGCCGGTGCTGTATACTGCCATCAGTCGCCGTAAATTTGAAGACGGCAAGTTAGTCGACACCCATGGCCGTTATTTGGACGCTACCCGTGAGGTGGCGGCGCAACTGCAGGTGCCTATGGTCGACCTGTATGATTCCACCGCTAACTGGTTGCGGAAATTAGGCGAGGAGGGTTCCTACGGAATGTTTATGAACTGGGCGCCCGGCGAAACCTTATCAGCGCCTAAAGGAAGGACCGACAATACGCACCTGAACATTACCAGCGCCCCCATGATAGCCAAAATGGCCGCCGAAGGCTTACTCAAAGTCTGCCCCGAATTGACCGTTTATAGGACGCAAGATGTTGCGTCCCTACATCACTCATCACTTGCTTCTTATTTCGCCCCCCGCCAATCGAAACTCGCCTTTCCCGGCGCCGACGGTTTTGGTAAATATACCACCGGAGGCCGCGGCGGTAAAGTGATCTACGTAACCAACCTGAACGATGACGGCCCCGGCAGTTTGCGCGAAGCCTTGGAAAAAACCAAAGGTGTGCGTACTGTCCTGTTCAGCGTATCGGGAACCATCCACTTGGAATCTATGTTGTCTATTAAACATGGTGACGTGACCATTGCCGGACAGAGCGCTCCGGGCGACGGTATTTGCGTGACCGGCGCGCCGGTGAAAATATCCGACAGCAACGTAATTATTCGCTACCTGCGCTTCCGCATGGGCGATACACACAATAATCAGGACGACGCATTGGGCGGCAACCGCCGGAAAGATATCATCATTGACCATTGCAGCATGAGCTGGAGCACCGATGAGTGCGCCTCGTTCTACGACAATGAGAATTTTACCCTGCAATACTGCTTGATCTATGAAAGCCTTACCAATTCGGTACATGATAAGGGAGCGCACGGCTACGGCGGTATCTGGGGCGGTATGGGCGCCTCGTTCCACCATAACCTGTTGGCTAACCACAGCAGTCGCAATCCCCGTTTTTGCGGAGCGCGTTACCACGAAGCCACCGCCGAAACCGAATGGGTGGACTTCCGCAATAATGTTATCTACAACTGGGGCTACAACAGCAGCTACGCAGGTGAAAGCGGGAGGCATAATATGGTGAACAACTACTACANNCCGAGAACGGCCGGTACAACATGGTGAACAACTACTATAAACCCGGCCCAGCTACCCATAAAGATGTGCGGCACCGTATTCTGGAAGCTTGGCAAAGCAGCGACAGGAACGGGTTTCACGACTTCGGTAAGTTTTATATCGACGGAAATATCATGGACGGCGATGCGGCGGTTACCGCCGATAATTGGAAGGGCATAGACTTCAAAGCCTATGACGAATCGCAGAAGAAAGCGATAGACTACGCATCTTCTTCCCCGGAGGGTGTTGGGTTGATGAAAACACAGCGTGTAGACAAGCCCTACGCTATTNNTTCCCACCTATACGGAAACAGCGCAGGAAGCCTACGAGAATGTATTGAAAAATGCCGGCGCCAACAAAGTGCGCGATGCGATGGATGCCCGTGTGACGGACGAAGTGCGCAAAGGAACGGCTGCCTATGGTAAGAACGGCCTGATCGACTCCCAAAAAGACACGNNCGATGGCGACGGCATGCCCGACGAATGGGAAAAGGCCCGCCAGCTCAACCCTGATGATGCGGCGGATGGCGCGGCGTATCCTTTGGATGGCGCTTATACCAATTTGGAAATATACCTCAATAGTTTAGTAGCGGATAAAAAATAATTTGACATGAAACGTATTTTTACTACTGTTTTCTTTTTCTTTGGGCTCTTGTGTGCGTGCACAAATGCCCAAAATGTTGTTCCTAACCCGGCGCAGGTAGATTTTGCTGAGGCTGATGTGGTGGTGGCGCGCGATGGCACGGGTAACTTCCGGAATATTCAGGACGCCATCAATTCCATTCGTGATTTTNNTCGTCCCGAAGGCCGCGTACGTATTTTTGTAAAGAACGGTACCTACAAGGAAAAAATTGTGGTGCCCAACCATAAAATCAACATCACCCTGGTGGGCGAAAGTGTGGATAAAACCATTATCACTTGGGATGACCATGCGAAAATTGATAACATGGGCACTTTCAAAACTTATACGATATTAATTCAGGGCGATGGCTTCGAAGCCGAAAATATTACCTTTGAAAATAATGCGGAGCAATTGGGACAAGCCGTGGCTGTGCACGTGGAGGCC
>DBDM01000117.1 GCA_002293585.1 Bacteroidales bacterium UBA932 | reverse complement strand
GCTCCGTACATTTATACGATGGTGTTTTCAATTTATATGACGGGCCGAAAACCAATAACATCAACGAAGTGCTGCGTAGCATACCCGCCACCGGTGCACCGCCCGACACGCTAAGCAAAGCGTCTGGACTCACGTTGCAGGTGAAGGATATTGCGGTGACGAACTTCCGGTTCACCTACCGCAACCTGCGCAACCCAACGACAAACCCCTCGTCCGATGTTATCGACTTCAAGGATTTATCGCTAAGCCGGGTCAACATTGGCATCAACAACCTGCGCATGACGGGCGATACGGTGTTCTTCGGCATTGAACACATCGACCTGTGCGAAAAGAGCGGCTTCCGCCTGCGGCAGCTGTCGGCCAAACAGGGCTACCTGTGCACCAATCAAGTGATGCTGAAAAATGTGATCATCAATGATGGGGACTCGTATCTTACGCTCAAACATTATTCGATGAGCTTTAACAGTCGTCACGACTTTAACAACTATCCGGAGAAAGTGGTCATGAGCGCCGATTTCAACAATGCCTTGTTATCATTACCTACGCTCAATCATTTTGCCCGGGGATTCCACGCAAAGAATATCAAGCTGCGACTGCACGGAACGGCCGGTGGAACAGTTGAGCATTTACGCAGCCCTTTGTTGTCCGTCGTTATGGAAAACGGTCATACGACGATCGCCACTTCCGTTCAAATAGACGGATTGCCCGACATCAACCAAACCATATTCAAACTGAATATGCACGACCTCAACACCAATTCCGACAACTTGGCGCATATTCTGAAAGGCCTTATCAATGAACAATACTCCCCCTCTACCGATAAAATTATCCGGCAACTCGGGGATGTTCAATTCAAGGGCGAACTGGATGGCCGTTATAATAATTTCATCGCCCGCGGTGATGCAGCCACTTCTATCGGTAACGCCTCAATGGATATGCAGTTCTACAGCTCACCCGGCAGGCGCTTCACCGTCGACGGATATACATCGGCGAAACAATTCAATATCGGCCGGTTCCTCAACATCAAACTGCTGGGTATGGTAGATGCAAAAGCCCAAATAACCTTAACCTTCCAGCCGGACGAAGAGGAATCGTTCAACTTTAAACTGGCCGGCGATGTATCGCGGTTCGACTTCAACCGTTACCGTTATTCCGGCCTTAAAGTCGACGGACTGCTTACCAACCGTCACTTTGAAGGTGAAGTGCAAAGCAATGACCCGAATTTAATGATGGATTTCAAAGGATACATTGCCTTCAACAAAGGCGATGATTCTACGTTTATCCTACGCCACAACTATACGGCGGATGTCCGTCACGCCAACCTGCGGGAATTGCATTTCAATACCCGCGATTCCATTTCGGAATTAAAGACACAACTGACGGCCAATTACCAATACCGGCAAAGTATTGACGGCGGTGAGGGAAAGATAGAAGCCGCGGATGTTTTTTATCGTGATCATTCCGGCGTGCACAATATCGGCAATATTTTATTACTGTTTTCGCGGGGCAACGACGGCTACCATACACAATTGCGTTCCGGTTTTGCCAATGCCGATTACGCCGGCCCGCTTCCTTTATTCAACTTCATTGACGATATTCAATATGCCGTATATCTGAAACGGCTGCCGCTGCTGGGTGATCCCACCAGGCACAATACCGGCCGTACTTCCGACTACACGTTAAATCTACAATTCAAGCGGATTAACAAGTTAGTCACTATTATTGATCCGGAATTAGTTATCGGCGACCAAACCTCTATTAAAGCCACCTTAACGCCTTCCGAAGACGTGTATATCCACCTTGATAGCCCTGTGCTGGCATTAGGCGATGATCATTTGATCAAAGTAAAACTGCAGGGCGAAACCCGCGACAGCCTGCTCAACCTGCAACTCAATACAAACAGCGCCCACCTCCTTGGTTTTGATATACGCAACATTAGCGTCGGCATGAACGTGACGGATAACGACATTTATACCTCCGTCAATTTTAATAACAACAGCCTGCCGGAGAACAAGGGTTTATTCCACTTCAACACTTCATTTACGCCCAATGCGCCTGCACTTCCGCCCATCGTCAACCTCAACATTTATCCGTCGGAAATTACGATAAACGATACCACCTGGTCGCTGGCGCCGGCTAATATTATCGTCAACAACCGTACATTATCATTCAACAAAGTGTCATTCTACAACCAGCACCAGCAAATTGCCGTACAGGGCGTGATATCTCCCATAAAAACCGATACCATCGCCGCTATATTTCATAATTTTGATATTTCCAACTTTAATGTATTCAGCCAACAAAAAGGATATAAATTAGAAGGCGTATTGTCGGGGAACGCCCACCTCACCGGTGTGTACGATAAACCCACATTTTACGCCGATTTTCAGGGCGACCGCATCAAAGTGAATGATCGGCCGTTAGATCATATTGAAGTGAAAAGCTTTTTGGATAATAAATCGGAATCAGTACAATTATCTACGATCATCAAAGAAAAAGACAATACCCGCTTGCAATTAACCGGCTCATATGCGCTCAAAAAAGATGACCTGAACCTTAAAGCATCCTTCCAACGCTTTTCTTTGGCTAACACAGAGCCCTTGCTAAGCGGGGTGCTATCGGATATTAATGGCTACCTTTCGGGCGAAGTAACAGTCCGCGGCCCGCTCAAAGCGCCGGAAATACATGGGAACAATGTCGTTCTCGATAATGCCGGTTTAACCGTCGACTACCTGAAAACACATTACACGCTCACTGCTCCCGTAAATATTACGCCGGAACTCATCAGTATACACGAAGCGGAAATTTTCGACGGCGCAGGCGGCAAGGGCGTCCTGAGCGGCTCTCTGAAACACCAAGCATTCAAGAATCTGAACTACAATATTAATATTACCTCCGACAATTTATTGTGCATGAACACCACAATAAAGGATAACGAGTTATTTTACGGTACGGCGTATGCTACCGGAGTAGTGGGCATTCAAGGTGATCGCTCCGGGATCCATTTCGACATTACGGCGTTAACCAATCCGAATACCATTTGTCATATTCCTTTGTCCAATGCTTCCCGTGCGAAAGAAAGCAGTATCCTGACCTTCAAAGAACCGGTGAAAAGCGACGACGAACGGGAATGGACTCCTGCACCTAAACCGCCGGTCGACAACGGACAGCACATCACCGTGGATATTAATCTCACGGCCACTCCTGCTGCAGAAGCGCAAATTATTTTTGATGAAAAGGCCGGCGATATCATACACGGCTGGGGAAACGGGAACATACAACTCAGCATCGATCCTTCCATTAACAAATTCGATCTTTACGGTGATTATGCGATCGAACGGGGTGACTACCTTTTCACTTTGCAGAACATCATTAGTAAAAAATTTATTATCGAACAGGGAAGCCATATTTCGTTTAACGGCGACATTAATAAAACGACATTAAATATCGTAGCTTTATACAAAACCCGAGCACCGCTGAATACATTGGTCACAGATACTACGTCATCGGTGGGCAACGCCCGGCGGCCGGTGGATTGCCGGATCAATATCACCGGTAATCTTTTCAACCCTACGCTCAAATATACGGTGGAAGTACAAAATCTCGATCCCAGCACAAGGGCGCAGGTGGAAGCGGCGTTGAATACGGAAGAAAAAATGTCGCGCCAATTTCTCTCGCTCTTGGCTTTTAACAGTTTCATGCCCGAAGACCAGTCGGGCATCAGCAATATCGACCTGCGCGCCAGCGCTTCGGAAATGCTATCGAACCAACTGAATAACATATTCAGCCAGTTAAATATTCCTTTCGACGTGGGCTTCATTTACAACACCGGCACTACCATTGACGAGCAGAGCAATGTAGACCTGGCCATTTCCACGCAATTATTTAACAACAGGTTGCGCATAAGCGCCATGAGTAACACGAAAAATTATAATTCCGATTTCACCGGCGATGTCGATGCCGAATGGCAGCTCGACAAGCAAAACCGGTTCCGCTTGAAAGGGTTTACCCACTCGGCCAATCAATTTACCGACCAATTGGACAACTCACAACGAAGCGGTATCGGGATCATCTATCAGGAAGACTTCAATACATTCGGGGAATTGTTCAAACGCTGGAGGGAATTATTATTCGGTAAAAAGAAAAGGAACAGCCCTTAAGGCTGTTCCTTTCGTCACTTTTGATTAGATACACACCTAGNNAATTCAATTATATTTTTCATAAGGCTTAAAATTACTTGTTCAATGTATTAATACCCTCCGCCGCAACTCAGCACACACAATGGCCGTGCTCACCGCCACGTTGAGCGACTCGCTCCCTGCCGCACCGGGCGGATAAGAAGGAATGTACAATTTAGTGGTCAACTGCTGCTGCACTTCCGGCGATATGCCCTGCCCCTCACTGCCCATTACCAGCACCGAGGGTGTGGTAAGCGTTTCATTATAGATATTGACCCCATCAAGGGTTGTGCCGAAAACCGGCACCAATGTTTTCGCCTGTTGTAAAAAAGCCGCCAATCCGGTATAGTGTATTTTTACCCTGAAAATAGCGCCCATAGTGGCCTGTACCACTTTTGAATTATAACAATCGGCCGTTGTGTGTGCGCACACGATGTGTTTTATCCCGAACCAGTCGGCCAAGCGGATAATAGTACCCAGGTTCCCCGGATCCTGCACGCCATCCAGCGCCAACACTACATCCGTCAAAATGGCCGGAATATCCAGCGTATAGCTTGATTGCTCCACCACAGCCAATGTTGTAGCAGGCGTTTTAAAGCTGCTGATTTTTTTCATCACCGCCGGCGTTACATCACTATCCTTAACAAGTTTACGAATCGTAAAGCCGGAACGTTGCGCCTCCTCCACCATCTTGGCGCCTTCCACCACAAACAAGCCCAACTC
>DBDM01000147.1:6768-7754 GCA_002293585.1 Bacteroidales bacterium UBA932 | reverse complement strand
ATGTTCATTGTTTAATGTTTAAGACTTGAAAGTTTAAAATTGTTTGATACTTCGCGTTTGAAATAGTTTGTCAATAGTTGTGCAACTTTCAAACGCGCGAAGCGCATTAAACAAATTCAAACACTTTCAAACCATTTTTTAAGTTCACAAAAATAAGAAAAGGGAAGCATATTAACTTCCCTTTTACAGCTAATTTATATCGTTCTCTAACTTATTTTACGGCATTCACAACGGCTTGGAATGCATCGGGATGGTTCATCGCCAAATCAGCAAGCACCTTACGGTTGAGCTGTACGCCCTTTTGGCTGAGCTTATTGATAAACACCGAGTAGGTCATGCCCTGCGGACGCACGGCAGCATTAATACGCTGAATCCACAGCGAGCGGAAGTCACGCTTCTTAACACGGCGGTCGCGGTAGGCGTAGGTTAAACCTTTTTCATAGGTATTTTTAGCTACCGTCCACACATTAGCGCGGGCTAAAAAGTTACCTTTTGTCAGTTTAAGCAGTTTTTTGCGGCGGGGNNCCTTTTTCGACGGTATTTTTGGCAACCGTCCATACGTTGCGGCGGGCAAGGAAGTTACCCTTGGCAAGCTTGAGCACTTTTTTTCGTCTTTCGCGCGAGGCGACACTGTTGACTGAACGTGGCATTTTTCTTCTCTCCTTTTGTTTTTGGGTGAATGGTTAGCGTTTGCCCTCTGTGCAAATCTTTCCTGCTAATTCATTCGGTTAATAAAAAAGTAATTGGGTAGCGTAGGCTACTTTACAAGCAAGTTTTTAATCTGCTTCACATTATCCTGATCAACCAAGGTAAAGTGCGACAGGTNNTTGCGTTTCTGTTTGGTAGTCTTCTTCGTCAGAATGTGACTTTTGTACGCATGTTTGCGTTTTACTTTTCCCGATCCGGTAAGCTGAAAACGCTTTTTGGCACCGGAGTTCGTCTTAATTTTAGGCATACAAGTAGAATTTATTATTTACTATTTATTA
>DBDM01000147.1:6540-6751 GCA_002293585.1 Bacteroidales bacterium UBA932 | reverse complement strand
GGAACGAAGCAGGACGAAGCAATCATCTCAACATCTCACGGTCTATTTCTTCTTCGCGGGCGCGATCATCATGATCATGCGCTTTCCTTCCAATTTCGGCAACTGTTCGGCCTTTCCGTAGTCCTCAAGGTCAACGGCGAAACGCAATAAGAGCTTTTCCCCCTGTTCCGAAAACATGATCGAACGGCCTTTAAAGAACACATAAGCTTTC
>DBDM01000147.1:0-6522 GCA_002293585.1 Bacteroidales bacterium UBA932 | reverse complement strand
GGTCTGCGGACCGAAACGGATCTCTTTGATGACCACCTTCTGCGCATGCGACTTCATTTCTTTGGCCTTTTTGCGCTGTTGATACAGGAACTTCTGGTAATCAACGATCTTACAAACGGGAGGATCGGCATTCGGGGAAATTTCCACCAGGTCGAGTTCCAGATCCTCCGCCATACGTAAGGCTTCGGTTATGGGATAGATGGAGCCGGGATTGGGAACATTGTCGCCCACCACACGAACAGTGTTCACGCCCCTGATGCCCGTATTTGTACGGTGTTCATCTTCTTTCTTATTATTCCGGGACCTGTTAAAGTTGCGATCTCTCGCAGCATTGTTGTTTTGGCCTCCCGGTCTAAAAGCCGGACGTTGCGGTCTGTAAGGGGTTGCTATAGTTTGGGTCCTCCAATTAAATTAAACAATCAAAAAAATCTATACAATTTTACAAAATAGCGGGCAAAAGTACACATTTTCCGCGAAACAAACAAATTTAATTGATAATGGATAATTGATAATGGATAATTAAACACATAATCCATTCATTATCAACTGTTAATTATCAATTGTCAACTGCTTATTCACTTCCTCATTAAACAGCTGCGCAAACTCATCGGTACTCATCACTCCTTTATCGCCTTCACCCTGCTTACGCACGGCCACTTTATTGTCGGCAGCTTCTTTTTCGCCCACCACCAGCAGGTAAGGGATACGCTTTAATTCATTTTCACGGATCTTCTTGCCTATGGTTTCGTTGCGGTCGTCCACAAAAGCGCGGATGTCTTGCTGTTCCAGCACTTGTTGCACGGCAACAGCGTAGTCGTTATATTTTTCGCTGAGCGGCAGCACAGCCACCTGCTCCGGCGTCAACCACAACGGGAACTTACCGCCGGTATGCTCGATCAATACCGCCACAAAACGTTCCATAGAACCGAAAGGCGCGCGGTGGATCATCACCGGGCGGTGGCGCTTATCATCTGCGCCAATATACTCAAGACCAAAACGTTCAGGCAGATTGTAGTCCACCTGAATAGTGCCCAGTTGCCACTTGCGGCCGATAGCATCACGCACCATAAAGTCGAGCTTGGGGCCATAGAAGGCGGCTTCACCCGTTTCCACTACGGTTTTCAGTCCTCTCTCGGCAGCAGCCTCGATAATGGCGCGCTCGGCCTTGTCCCAGTTTTCATCGGAACCAATGTACTTTTCAGTGTTACTCGGATCACGCAACGACACCTGCGCCACGAAGTCTTTAAAATCAAGCGTTCTAAAGATATACAACACAATGTCGATGACCTTGCAAAACTCGTCTTTCAACTGGTCGGGGCGACAGAAAATATGCGCATCGTCCTGCGTAAACCCGCGCACACGGGTCAATCCGTGCAATTCGCCGCTTTGTTCATAGCGGTACACGGCGCCGAACTCCGCCAGGCGCAAAGGCAGGTCTTTGTAGGAACGGGGTTTTGTTTTATAAATTTCGCAGTGATGCGGACAGTTCATGGGTTTCAGCAGGAACTCCTCTCCTTCCACCGGTGTTTTAATCGGACGGAACGAGTCGGCGCCGTATTTGGCATAGTGTCCGGAAGTCACATACAGTTCTTTTTGTCCTATATGCGGTGTGATCACTTGCTGGTAGCCATGTGATTTTTGTACTTTTTTAAGAAAATTTTCCAATCGCTCGCGCAATGCCGCACCTTTGGGCAGCCACAAAGGCAAGCCCTGTCCCACATGCTGCGAGAAAGCAAATAATTCCAGTTCCTTGCCGATCTTGCGATGGTCGCGCTTTTTGGCCTCTTCCAGCATTTGCAAATATTCGTCCAGCAGTTTCTTTTGCGGAAAAGTGATGCCGTAAATACGCGTCAACATTTTATTTTTTTCATTGCCGCGCCAGTATGCTCCGGCAATGGCGGTCAGTTTGATCGCTTTGATTACGCTCGTATCCGCCAGGTGCGGACCGCGACAGAGGTCGGTGAATTTTCCCAAAGTATAAAAAGTGATCGTACCGTCCTGCAGGTCTTCGATCAACTCGCATTTATAGGGGTCGCCCTTTTCTGTGTAGGTTTTCAGCGCTTCTTCCTTGCTCACGTCACGGCGCACGAATGTTTGTTTTTCACGGGCAAATTCAAGCATTTTTGCTTCGATGGCCGGCAATTCGGCTTCCGTAAGCGAATGTTCGCCGAAATCCACATCATAATAAAAACCATTCTCAATGGCAGGCCCTATACCGAACTTCACGTCAGGATAAAGTTCCTGCAAGGCTTCGGCCAGCAAGTGCGATGATGAATGCCAAAAAGCGTGACGGCCTTCGGGATCATCCCATTTATACAATTTGATGTGCGCGTCGGCGGTAACCGGGCGGTTCAGGTCAACGGTTTCTCCGTTTACACCCACAGCCAATACATCTGCCGCCAGGCGCGGACTAATACTTTTGGCAATGTCGTAGCCCGTAACGCCGGACTCATATTGCCGTACACTGCCGTCGGGAAAAGTAATATTGATCATTCAATTTATGAATTTAAGTAACTTGCAAAGGTAATAAATTTGTTTGGAATATCAAAATTTTTAGAACGGATAGCCTATCCCAAAATGGAAAGTGGAATTATCGTTGCGGAACCAATCGGCTACCCTTATCCATCCTTTGCCGGGCAAGGGGTCATGTACCCGCACACCCCAGTCGATACGGAAAACCAGGAACCCGAAATTGAACCGCAATCCCAAGCCGGTATTCAAGGCCAACTGCTTGTAAAAACGGTTGAACCGGAACAATGCGCCGTCACGTTCGTCATCCGGGTTGAGCGACCATATATTCCCGCATTCAAGGAAGAGTGCTCCCTCCAGCGGTCCAAAAATCTTGGTGCGAAATTCCACGTTAGCCTCCAATTTGATGTCGCCTACCTGATTGGGAATGGAGAACACCGTGTCGCGCAAAGCCGTTCCGGGGCCCAGGGTACGCGCCTGCCATCCGCGCAGACTATAGGCGCCACCGGAAAAATACGCTTCTTCCAAAGGCATTGAAATACTATTGCCGTAACCACTCCCCACCCCGCCGTAAATACGATAGGCCAACACATTATTTTCGTTCAAATATTGGTAATAGGAAAGGTTAACATCGGTTTTGGCATATTGGGCGTACGGAGTATTGCCGATGGTATAGCCTAAAGAATCGCTGGGCAACACAGCATTAAAAGCGCTCAAGAGGTTGCCCGCCGTTTTCACATTCCAGCGCATAAACACCGAATTAACATGCTTGTCGGGACTGCGGTCGGTATAGATCATCGAGAAACCCGTACCCAGCACAAAGTGGTTCTCATAGCGGCTACGCAAAAACGGATTGGATAACCTGTCATAGAATCCATTCCGCATGTCATATACATGCACCACGTTCAAATTTATAACATTCAGTATGTAACTCAACTTATCGGTAGTTCGCCAGTTATAGCCGAATGAAAACGAATAAGCGTCGCGCGTATAATCGGGGTTGAATTGATGGCTGATTGAAGCGGAAAACTCGGTGCGGGGCTTGTATGGCTGCATGGAATAATAGAACCACGGAAAAAGGAAACGCGGAAAGCTAAGTGACGGGGCCACCAGCAACTCTGTTGCGCGCTGGTCGCTATTATCTAATTTACGTTGAAAATTACCGGAAAAACTGATGTTAAAATATTCGGCGCCGCGTAATAAATTCCGGTGAAAATAAGAAACGGAGGGCGAAATCCCAAAAAGTCCGTTAGTACTCATCGAGGCGTCGAGGTTTAATTTAACCCCTTGCAAAGTGGCCGGGGTAAGCCGGATAACGCAATCCACAAAATAGCCGCCGGCAGTGTCGGTCACACCGTTGAATTGAATATTCACCGTTCTGTAAATCCCCAACGCCACCAAATTATCATACGTCTGCGTCACCTCCGACTCATCGTAATCATCGCCCGGGCGAAGCAGCAGTGCGCCGGCCAGCACACCTTTACGCAACGACAGGCGGTCGTGATAATAAATGTCCACATTGCCGGCGCCGGCATATTCCACCGGCAGGGTCGTTCGTTGATAGCTTTCAAGATAGGATGAATCGGAATAGGCCAATAACTGATCGTAATCGCTATAAATAGTCACATTGCGAATTTTATACCTGTGGTGCACCGGCACATCGGAAGATGACGACCAGGTCATCACCAGATCCGCTTCGTTTTTCATGGCTATGGTGTCGGCCATATACGCAATTTGACTTTTATTGAACGAATAAAAAGCCTGATCGTGCAACAGGTTCTGTAAACGGTCGCGTTCTTTATCCATTACTTCCGTCGACAAAGGATCGCCGGGTTTCAGCAGGCTGTTGGCCGAATCGGCCAGCACAACGCGCGCCAGCGAATCATGTCCCAGGTTGTAACTCACCGAACGTATACGTATCACCGTGTCGGGATATACCGTATAGATCACCCTTGCCTGACGTTTGCGAAAAATTACCGTATCCTGCACACGGCTATGATAATAGCCGCGCGTATAAAGGTAGCGCCGGATATTCTCGTTACTCTGTAATACCATATTTTCATCGAACACCACCGGGGCTTCTCCCAACGTGCGCAAGGCATTACCGAACCAGCACGAATCACATTGAGGGGCGGCGTTGTATAAACCTAAGTGAAATCGCAATCCGAACAATATTTTCCGGTTGGGCTTCTGCCGGATATAAGATGTCAATTCTTTGACTTTAACCTCTTTATTTCCCTTTACCACCACCTTATTATCGTCCAAACGCCGGGCGCCGGGCGGCATATTTTTCACCGAACTGCAACCACATAACAACAAAATACCTACTATATAGAGCGTAATAATGCGCATTAACTTGCTTTTAACCCGTAAAGATAATAAAAAATAAAAAAATAAAAAAATAAAAGTTAAATCGCCTGTTAATTAGCATGTTTCGATACAAAACGTTATAAAATTATCAATTATCAATTACCAATTGTCAATTATTCACTATCTTCGTGCAATGAAACTTCAAAAAAACCTATTTCCGGAACTCCCCGACACCAAGCCCTTGGTCATCGCAGGGCCTTGCAGCGCCGAAACAGAAGAACAGGTCATGACAACGGCTACAGCCCTTTCGCAACTGGGCGTTCCTATATTCCGCGCCGGGATATGGAAACCGCGAACCAAGCCCGGCAGTTTTGAAGGCGTAGGTTCGAAGGGACTACGATGGCTACAACAGGTGCAACAACACACAGGCATGAAAACGGCCATTGAAGTAGCCACCCCCCAACATGTGGAAGCAGCGTTGAAACATAATGTAGACCTGCTGTGGATTGGCGCACGGAGCAGTACCAACCCTTTTGCCGTGCAGGAAATTGCCAATGCACTGAAAGGCCATGACGTGCCCGTGCTGGTAAAAAACCCTATGACTCCCGATCTTGAGCTGTGGATAGGTAGCGTGGAACGCATGGCTAATGCCGGCGTCCAGCGGCTGGGTATCGTCCATCGTGGGTTCAGCACCTATCACCAAAAACTCTATCGCAGTCAGCCGCATTGGCGTATTGTCGAAGAGTTGCGCCGCCTCGTACCCGACTTGTTCCTCTGCTGCGACCCCAGCCACATGGGCGGCAGTCGCGAGTTGATCGCTCCCCTGTCGCAACAAGCCATGGACATGAACTTCGACGGATTGATGATAGAAACCCACTGCTGTCCCGACGAAGCATTGAGCGACAAGCAACAACAAATTACCCCCGAAAGGCTCTCACAGATATTACACGCACTGGTGGTGCGCAATATCAAAGACGGTGGACTAAGCATCCTGCGCAGCCGCATTGATGAAGTAGACGGTCATTTGTTAGAATTGCTGTCCCGGCGTATGGAAATATCACGCGAGATCGGGATGTACAAAAAAGAACACCACGTTGCCATATTACAGACGTTACGCTACAAGGAATTAATGCAACGTATGCTGGAGCGAGGCGAACTCCTGAAACTCGACAGCACGTTCGTCAACGCTTTTGTGCAATTGATCCACGAAGAATCATACCGCGAACAAATGAAAATAATGAAAGAAACTAAAAAATAATCTTATGAAATTACGTATTTTAACGCTGTTTTGCTTAACTGCTTTACTTGCAGGCTGCACCACTGCCAATTCCAAAATGATTGAGACACCGGCGCCGGCACGGCCTGCCGGACAAACCGACGTGCTGCAACTCACTGCCGACCCGCTGCCGGTAGTGCGCGTAGCATTTATCGGCTTAGGCATGCGTGGACCGGGCGCCGTACAACGTATGACACATATTGAAGGCGTAGAAATCGTAGCACTCTGCGATATCGAAAAAGAACGAGTAGAGAAAGTCAACCAAATGCTGGAAAAAAGAGGCTTACCGAAAGCCCAGGAATTTTATGGCGACGCAGAGGCCTGGCGACAGGTAACCGCACTGCCCAATGTAGACCTGGTATACATTGCCACCGACTGGAAAACCCATGCTACTATGGGCGTACAAGCCATGAAAGACGGCAAACATGTGGCCATTGAAGTGCCCGCGGCTATGACCATGGAAGAAA
>DBDM01000092.1:3302-5664 GCA_002293585.1 Bacteroidales bacterium UBA932 | reverse complement strand
ATTCATTG
The DNA here is from genome assembly GCA_002293585.1 of Bacteroidales bacterium UBA932. Classification (GTDB taxonomy): domain Bacteria; phylum Bacteroidota; class Bacteroidia; order Bacteroidales; family UBA932; genus UBA932. Next base: position 5,656 of record DBDM01000092.1, on the reverse strand, counting down.
TTCATTATTCATTTTCCATTTTCAACTTTCAATTATTATGTATTTCTCAGACATTGTTTTTGGTCCCATAAATAGTCGCCGTTTGGGCGTGTCGTTAGGTATTAACCTCTTGCCGCGGCAGGGGAAATGGTGTAATTTCGACTGTATTTATTGCGAGTGCGGTTGGAACAAGGAAGGCCGTGACGACAAGGTGTTGCCTTCGCGCGCTCAGGTGAAGGAAGCCCTGGAACAGCGCTTGCAGGCTATGCAGGCTGCCGGCGCTTTACCCGATGCCATTACTTTTTCCGGCAACGGTGAGCCGACGCTGCACCCCGATTTTCCCGGCATTGTGGACGATGTGCTGGCCATGCGCGATAGTTATACGCCGAAAACACAGGTCTGTGTGTTGTCCAACGCTACGATGCTGGATAAAGAAGAGGTTGTTCAGGCCTTGCAGAAAATTGATGCGCCGATTTTGAAATTGGATTCCGGCTTTGAGGAAACGGTGCGGCAGATAGATTGTCCGCAGCACGATTATTCCGTAGACAAAGTGGTGAAAGCCATGCAACGGTTCAACGGAAATTTCATTTTGCAAACCATGTTCCTGCGGGGCGATTATCAGGGTAGCTCTGTTGATAACACCACGCCGGCGGAAGTGGATAAATGGCTAAGTATTGTCGCCACACTGCGCCCGCGTGAAGTGATGATCTATACGATAGACCGCGCCACGCCTGCCGCGGGACTGCAAAAAGTGCCCCTGCCCGAATTGGAGCAGATAGCTGCCGGGGTGCGTGAATTGGGCGTACAGGTGCGCGTGTCGGGGTGAATTACGCGCTGGCAGGCTTAATTTTCTCAATAATGTTGTAGGCTGTGTCAAACCCTGCGGCGACAACTCTACTATCGGAAATGCCATCATAATATCCCCATAAATGCAATATTTCGTAGGCGTTGTTAAGATATTTCAACATTTTTTTGTCGAATCCGGCAATCAACTCTTCGTAATAACGAATAGATTTGCGCGACTTCTTTTTCTCTACATCTACGCCATGCAGTACTAAATAGCCGTCCAATGCCAGCAGCACACCGTTGTAGGCCGTTCCGCAGGCTGTTTTTACATACTTTTTATCCTGATAGAAACCGTCCCGCTTGTTTGCATGTTTCAAAGTGGCTTTGGCATTGTCCATGTAACGGATCGCCTCGTTGTAATACTTGTTTCTGGTTTTTTCCTGTTCGTCACGTGACATAATAACAGTGGGTTAATGGATGGTTGATAAAACAAAAATAATAAATGAGCGTTGGTTATAATGGCACAAAGGTAAAGAAAAAAAAATGAAACTTCCAAGTTTTTTAAAACTGTTCCCTTTTCGGAAAGAGCCCCGGCAGGCCGCCGGTGTGGATGAACAGGATATGTTGACTTTCCCGGAAAGTGTCTTTCCGTATTTCATGATAGAGGCCGTACATGGCTTTCCCTGTATATACGGGATCAAGGATCAGGCCTTCCGTGCGGGCGATTTTCGCAATGAAATCCAATTCTTCCTTGCGGCTTTGCGCATAGCCGATGCCCACATAGCCATCAATAATATCGATCTCTCCGGGTGTGAATGCTATTTGTGTGCGGCCGATAGCCAGCATCTCGTGTAATTCGGCGGTGATGCGTTCCTGAAATTCGGCCGCTGTGTCGCACACATTGAACCCTGCAATGCGTTTGCCTGCGCCGGTGAGCTTGTTGGCGATGAACAGCCCGCCGTAAGTGCCGCCGGAGCCTACAGCGGTGACAATGGTGTCAAATGTGAGGCCCAATTGTTTTTCCTGCGCTGCTATTTCATGAAAACAGTTGTAGTAGCCGAAACAACCCAGCCCGTCGGAAGCGCCTTCTGGAATAATGTAGGCTTTCCGGCCTTTGGCGGCCATTTCGTTTTTAATTTCTTCCATGATCTCGCCGCGACGGTTACGGTATTCTTCTTCGCTGATATAACGAAACTCCGCACCCAGCAATTGATTAATGAGATAATTGCCGTCGGGCACAGGCAGTGCGCCGGACGTTTTCAGCAACAGGACAGGCGAAAGACCTAAGCGCACCGCCGCTGCCGCAGTGCTGCGTGCGTGGTTGGATTGCAGTCCGCCGCAGGTAATCACCATGTCGCAGCCCTTGTCTATGGTGTCTTTCAGCACAAATTCCAGCTTGCGGATTTTATTGCCCGATATTTCACTGCCGGTTTGGTCGTCCCGCTTAACATACATATTAACGCCCAATTCCGCCGACAGCCGCGGCAGTTGTTCAATGCGGGTGGGCGTGTTGGCGAGGGATAGATGAGGAGGAAGGTGCATATTAATTGATAATTGATAATGAAAAAAGAGACTAAGAGATTAAGAGA
>DBDM01000092.1:2085-3257 GCA_002293585.1 Bacteroidales bacterium UBA932 | reverse complement strand
TTGTCTTCGAAATACAGCCTATGTCGCAGGATGTATTCGTAAACGCCGGGAGGGAGCCGGTGACGGACATCCTTGTCCCGGCGGATGCTGTTGCGCAGTCCGGTGGAAGAGATGTTGATCTCCGGTGCGGCAATGGCGCGTACTTGTGTGTAGTCGGCCGGAATGTCAATGGACATGCCTTCGCGCGGATAGATAAGGATTTGAAATTCTTCGATAATGTGCTGATAATCACGCCACCGGTTAAATATTAGCCAGTTGTCGGCGCCGATAACCAATATGAAAGTATGCTCCGGATAGCGTTCCCGCAGGGCGCGCAGGGTATTGACGGTGTACGATGGTTGCGGGAGCCGGTGCTCTATGTCGCAAAGACGGATGTGCGGGTAAGGCGCTACTGCAATAGCCGCCATGTCCATACGCGCTTGCGGCAAACTTTGCTCGCAGGCATTCTTGCAAGGATTGTGCGGGGTGGGCGATAACCATACCTCACCGGCCAGCTTTTCTTTGTAGATGTAGTTGGCTACGGCTAAGTGGCCTATATGAGGCGGATCGAAAGACCCGGAAAAAAATGCAATGGTCAAATCAAGAGAGTTAAAGAATATGCAAATATACACAAATTGAAAATTATTTCTTTAAATTCCTTTAATTTCTTCTGTTTTTTTATTATCTTTGTACATTATGACTTTAAAGGAAGCGACTCACCGGGCGGCGCAATTGCGTGAAGAAATTGAACGGCACAACCATCGTTACTATGTGCTGAATGCACCCGTTATCAGCGATTTTGAATATGACATCCTGTTACAGGAACTGGAAGCCATTGAAAAGAAATTCCCTTCGTTGCAAATCCCCGATTCGCCTACGCGGCATGTGGGCAATGACAGTATGGAAGGTTTTGTGCAAGTGGCACATAAATACCCTATGATGTCGCTGAGCAACACCTATTCCGAAGGGGAACTGTTTGATTTCGACCGGCGGGTGCGTAATGGTTTAAATACTGAACCACAATATGTTTGCGAGCTGAAATTCGATGGTACGGCCATTGGGTTGACTTATGTGAACGGCCGGTTGTTCCAGGCGGTGACCCGCGGCGACGGGCAGCGTGGTGACGATGTGTCGGCCAATGTGCACACCATTCGCACCATACCTCATAGTTTATTGGGAAGCGATTTTCCTGC
>DBDM01000092.1:0-2070 GCA_002293585.1 Bacteroidales bacterium UBA932 | reverse complement strand
TGAATAAGCAGCGTTTTGACGACGAAGATCCGCTCTTTGCCAATCCCCGTAATGCTGCGGCCGGAACCTTGAAGCTACTCGACCCGTCGGAAGTGGCCAAGCGCCGCCTTGATTGCTTTTTGTATTATATTCCCGGCGGCGAACAATTTTTTGCAACGCACTATGAAAGCCTGCAAGCCGCCAAACAATGGGGCTTTCAGGTGTCCGAACATATCCGTCTTTGTAACAATATGGACGAGGTGTTGCAGTTTATTCACCACTGGGACACTGCCCGCAAATCCTTGCCTTTCGCCACCGATGGCGTGGTCATCAAAGTAAATGATTTTGCCCAGCAGAAGAGTTTGGGCATGACCGCCAAAAGTCCGCGCTGGGCAACGGCGTTTAAGTTTAAGGCCGAACAGGCTGCCACGCGCCTGCTCTCCGTGGATTTTCAGGTGGGGCGTACGGGGGCTATCACACCGGTAGCCAATCTGGAGCCGGTGCTGCTGGCCGGTACTACGGTGAAACGAGCCTCCCTGCACAACGCTGACCAAATAGCGCTGCTGGATATCCGCGAAGGCGATACAGTGATTATAGAGAAAGGCGGTGAAATTATTCCCAAAGTGGTGCAGGTCGATATCTCCCAACGCCCTGACGGCAGTGTGCCTTTCCAATACATTACGCACTGCCCCGAATGCGGCACGTTGTTGGTGCGCGACGAGGGCGAAGCCAAACATTATTGTCCCAACGAAATGCACTGTCCGCCGCAAATTATTGGACGGCTGATCCATTTTGTAGGGCGCAAGGCCATGGACATCGACGGCCTGGGTGATGAAACCGTTATCGTGTTGCATAAACAAGGCTGGTTGAATAACATCGCCGATATTTACGACCTGCATCAATACAGGGACGCCATGATTGCCTTGGAACGCATGGGAGAGAAGTCGGTAGATAATTTACTGGCAGGTATTGAAGCTTCTAAAAATACGCCTTTTGCCCGTGTTCTTTTTGCGCTGGGCATTCGCTATGTGGGCGAAACTACGGCGAAAAAAATTGCTGCGGCAGTGGGCTCTTTAGATGTGTTGTCGCGTTACGGCGAAGAAGAACTGAAAACAATTGATGAGGTGGGTGGCCGCATTGCACAAAGCATTGTCGCGTATTTCACCAACATAGACAACCTGAAAATTGTACATCGCCTGCAGGTGGCGGGACTGCATTTTGAAGCCGCTGCTAAAGAAATGTTGTCCGACAAATTATCCGGCAAAAGTTTTGTGATCACCGGCACGCTGAGCCGTCCGCGCGACGATTTCAAAGCCTTGATTGAGCAGCATGGCGGCACGGTGCAGAGCGCAGTGTCCTCCAAAACCAGTTACCTGCTGGCCGGCGAAAAAGGCGGCTCCAAGCTCAAAAAAGCGGAGCAATTGGGCGTGGATGTTATTGATGAGGAGTTGTTGATGAAGATGTTGCAGGAAAAAGTGGATGGATAAATAATTGCATTGTAGAATTTTGGTTTTCTAAAAAAAAGTATTTACCTTTGCAGAGCGGCTACTGGGTGCCGCTGTATAAAACAGCCCTTACGGGTAGCCATGACGAGTGGCCCCGGGCGCCCTGCGAAAGCGAGCGTTGAGCAGAATGGCAGGCTAATTGAAAGATTTTCCTGTCGGAAAGCGGCCTATGGGCTGCTTTTTCATTTAAGCATCTTATAAATAATATCCGCAAATACAGTCTTTTTATCTATTTGATACCATTGCCCCTTATAGTTAAGTATTATAGTTTTAAGATTGATAGTCCATCCTTTCCTTAGTCCGTCAATTAGCCAATTCTTTTTTATAACAGACTGTATGTCATAGATAATTATTCCGGCTTGTTCCGATCCGCTTGATAGTTGTCGTTTAACCGTTTCTGCTGTGTGTCCGAATAATGACTTCAATTCTGCTTTTTGCAGGATAAAAGTTTTTGAATCACATAAAAACACATCATGTTTCCGTCCTTTGCCCAGATACCTCTGACTGGGAAACACTACATGATATCTGGTCTTGGTTAATTTTTCGGCAATATGAAATTCCGTATCACTATATACAGCTCCTGTCA
>DBDM01000103.1:10603-10755 GCA_002293585.1 Bacteroidales bacterium UBA932 | reverse complement strand
TGGTTCAGGGTATTTTCGCGCTCGTCGTTCGACGTGTAGCCGGCATTTTTGCTGCGGGCGCGTCCCACGGCGTCAATTTCATCTATGAATACAATGCAGGGCGCTTTTTCTTTGGCTTGGCGGAACAGATCGCGCACACGCGAAGCGCCCAC
>DBDM01000103.1:8671-10520 GCA_002293585.1 Bacteroidales bacterium UBA932 | reverse complement strand
CGCCTTTGGGGATTTTTCCGCCTAATTCGGTATATTTCACTGAATTTCTTAGAAAATCAACGATCTCCATCACTTCCACCTTGGCTTCTTCTAATCCGGCCACGTCTTTGAAGGTGACTTTGTTTTTATGGTCTCTGTCGAACAGTTGGGCTTTGGAGCGGCCGACGTTGAAAATACCGCCGCCCAATCCGCCGCCGCCGCCTCCGCTGCTGCTGGCTCCGCCCGTCATACGGCGGAACATAAATATCCATAGTACGATCAATAATATAGGTAACAGCATCCACTCAAAGAAACGGCCTACATAGTCGTTGCGTTCTTCGGTGTCGATCTTGAATTGTTTATCGGCGGGCAGTTTGGCGAGCACCTCTTCGAACTTGGAGTAGGCGTCGAAATCCTGCGGGATGATAAAATAAAAATGCGGCCTGCCCGAGTGGGGGTCGGTGCGGAACCCGAACCTTTTGTTGTATTTGTTCAGGCTATCTTTTTTAATGTATACTTCTACCCGGTTGACGTTGGTGATCAACGCCACCTTGTCGACGTCGCCGCCGGGCATCATTTGGTCTTTCACTTCCTGCCACTGCACCTGTTCCGGATTGCCGCCGGCGTTGAATATCCACATGTAGGCAATGAACAAGCCTAACAGCAGGTATATCCAGGTCATATTGAAACGTGGCCTTTTATTATTGCTCGAAGCCGGTTTTATGGGGTTATTATGGGGGGGGACATTACCGTTCATAGATGTTTATNNTAATATAATGTATGTGGATTTTTTCTTACCTTTGCTAAAATTTTAATCTACAAAGGTAGTAAAAGAATAGGAGATTCGCAAAAAAATGCAGCAAATAACACATTCACCGGTCATTCACCGTTTGCGGGAAACGGATTCGACCAATAATGAAGCTACACGGCATTACGCTACGGCCGTGGACGGCGAGGTGTGGACGGCGGAGTTCCAGTGTGCGGGGAAGGGGCAGCAAAGTAATAGCTGGGAAAGTGAAGCGGGGAAGAACCTGTTGTTTTCTATATTTCTCCGTCCGCAGCGCCTGAAGGCGGCGGAGCAGTTCAGGCTCTCCCAGGCCGTGTCGCTGGCGGTGTGCGAGGCTTTGCGAGAGGAGGGGGTTAATGCTGTAATTAAGTGGCCTAATGATATTTATGTTGGGAAAAAGAAAATCGTCGGTATGTTAATCGAACAGCATGTTATGGGCGAGTATGTGACTTCGGCAGTGGCGGGTATAGGACTGAACGTGAACCAGGTCGTGTTTCGTTCCCCGGCGCCCAACCCTACGTCCCTGGCGTTGGAAACCGGCAAAACCTTTGACCTGGAACTTTTGCTGCAACAGTTGTTGAAACATATAGCCGGACGTTATGCCGGATTGGCGGCCGCGGGACTGAAAGAGGATTACCTCCGTTGNNCGCTACGACAAGTGGGCTCATTATGAGGCTGATAATATTCGTTTTAAAGGGAAGATCGTCGATGTTTTGCCTACCGGCGAATTAGTGTTATTATTAAAAAATGCAAAAAAAGTAATTTTTTCATTTAAAAATATTGTTTTTTGTTTGGTAGATTAAAAAATAGTATTTACCTTTGCAGCCTGAAACGAATGATTGTGGCGGTTGTTATCTTTTCGACGGAATATTATAGGTGTGTTACTTCAGGCCCCATACCGGTCAGCTAGCCTGTTCCGGGGGGTCTTTTAGGCCCGTCGTACTGAACGAAGGAATCCAGCCTTCAGTTTGGTGAAGATCAACAACCGCTTTTTTTTTATACACTTTACAACATGAAAAAGCGTGCCGGTGTCAATGTGGTGACTATGGGTTGTTCCAAAAATTTGGTAGACTCGGAACGGCT
>DBDM01000103.1:0-8639 GCA_002293585.1 Bacteroidales bacterium UBA932 | reverse complement strand
TCAATACCTGCGGATTTATCGGCGACGCAAAGGAGGAATCGGTGAACACCATACTCCTGTACGCCGAAGCGAAAAAGAAAAAACAACTCCGTGAATTATATGTGTTCGGATGCCTCTCGCAACGTTATAAAGCAGCGTTGGAGCAGGAAATTCCCGAAGTCGACGCCTGGTTCGGCGTAACGGATCTTGAAGCTATTGTCGCCCGGTTAGGCGCTTCGCTGCAGGCCGGACTGCTGAATGAACGCCTGCTCAGCACCCCGCCGCACTACGCTTACCTCAAGATCTCGGAAGGCTGCAACTGGGGCTGTGCCTACTGCGCCATTCCACTCATACGCGGTAAACATATTTCCGTACCCATAGAAACCCTGGTAGACGAAACGGAAAAATTAGCGAAGTCGGGTGTCAAGGAATTGCTTGTTGTGGCGCAGGATACCACGTACTACGGCATGGATATTTACGGTCGCCGCCGCTTAGCCGATCTGCTCACGGCGCTGTCGGGCGTGGAAGGCATTGAATGGATACGCCTGCATTATACTTATCCGGCGGCTTTCCCCGATGAGGTGATCGCCGTGTTGCGCGACAATCCGAAATTATGCAAGTATATTGATATTCCGCTGCAGCATGTGTCGGACAAGGTGCTGGCGAATATGCGCCGCGGCATAACGGGGGCGCAGACCCGCGCCCTGATAGAGCGCTTGCGGCGTGAGGTGCCGGGCATTGCCATCCGCACAACCTTCATTACCGGTCACCCCGGCGAGGACGAAGCCGCCTTCGAGGAGCTGAAAGCTTTTGTGCGCGACATGCGTTTCGAGCGTATGGGCGTGTTCTGTTATTCGGAAGAAGAAGATACTTACGGCGCGCAGCATTTCAGCGACGAGGTGCCCGAAGCGGTTAAGCAAGCCCGTCGCGACGAGCTTATGGCTTTGCAGGCGGAGATTGTGGAAGAGCAGTCCGCCGCTAAGGTGGGCACGCAGTGCAGGGTGATTGTCGACAGGATGGAAGGGGCGTATTACGTGGGACGAACGGAGCACGATTCGCCCGAAGTGGACGGCGAGGTGTTGATCAAGGCGCCGCAACTGACCGTCGGGAATTTTTATACGGTGCATGTGACGGACTATGCGGGGTATGATTTGTATGCTTCTTTAATTGAAAATGGAGAATTGAAAATGGAAAATGAAAAAGACACTGTTTGTGTCCGTCATTCTCAATTTAGTAACCATTAACCATAATCCATACCATGAAATTAATTGAGTGCGTGCCCAATTTCAGCGAAGGGCGCAACATGCAAATCATCAAACAAATTACGGATGTTATTGAAGAAGTAGAGGGCGTGCGCCTGCTCGACGTCGATCCGGGCAAGGCCACCAACCGCACCGTGGTCACTTTTGTGGGTGAACCCGAGGCGGTGTGCGAAGCGGCCTTCCGCGCCGTGAGCAAAGCCTGCGAAGTGATTGACATGAGTAAACACCACGGTGAACACCCGCGCTTTGGCGCCACCGACGTGTGTCCGCTGATCCCCATCTCCGGCATTACGATGGAAGAAACCGCCAAATATGCCCGTAAGTTGGCGCAACGCATTGGCGAGGAACTGAAATTCCCCGTATACTGTTATGAAAGCGCCGCACTCACGCCACAGCGCCGCAACCTGGCCGAGGTGCGCGCCGGCGAATATGAAGGGCTGAAAGATAAGCTGGCGAAGCCCGAATGGAAGCCTGACTTTGGCCCCGCAAGCTTCGTGCCCAAAACCGGCGCCGTAGCCGTGGGCGCCCGCAATTTCCTTATTGCCTACAACGTGAACCTCAATACCACTTCCACCCGTCGCGCCAACGCCGTGGCCTTTGACGTGCGCGAAAAAGGGCGCAAGGTCAAAGACGCCGCCGGCAATGAAAGCTGGCAGGCCGGACTGCTGAAAGCAGTGAAAGGCATCGGCTGGTATATTGAAGAATACGGTGTGGCGCAGGTGTCGCTTAACCTTACCGACATCAGCGCGACCCCTTGGCACGTAGCGTTCGATACGGTGTGCGAATGCGCCCAAAAACGCGGACTGCGCGTTACCGGGTCGGAGTTGGTGGGACTGGTACCCTTGCAGGCCATGCTTGATGCAGGGCGTTATTTCCTCGAAAAACAACAACGCTCCACCGGCATTCCCGACTCCGAGATCATTAAGATTGCCGTGCGCACCATGGGATTAGACGAGCTGACACCTTTCGACCCTCAACAAAAAATTATTGAATACAAAATGGGCGGCAAGGCTACCGGCAAATTGGCCGGCATGACCCTCAAAGCCTTTGCCGACGAAACATTGTCGGAATCACCTGCCCCCGGCGGCGGTTCCGTGAGCGCCTACATGGGCGCCATGGGTATAGCGCTGGCCGGCATGGTGGCCAACCTCAGCGCCCACAAGCCCGGCTGGGACGCCCGCTGGAAAGAGTTTTCGGATTGGGCGCAAAAAGCCAAAGCTATACAAACCGAACTGGTGAACATGGTGGACGAAGACACCAATGCCTTCAATAAAATTATGGAAGCCTTCGGTCTGCCCAAGGAAACGGCCGAAGAGAAAGCCACCCGCAAGGCCGCCATCACGGCAGCCACCAAATATGCCATTGCCGTACCACTCAAGGTCATGCAGTTGTGTGCCGACAGCATGCCCATTATCAAGGCCATGGCCGAAACCGGCAACCCCAACTCCGTGAGCGATGCCGGTGTGGGAGCATTGGCTGCACGTTCCGGCGTGATGGGCGCCTGGCTCAACGTGAAAATCAATGCGGCGGGATTAGACGACAAAGAGTACGTAACACAGGTGTTAAAAGAAGGCGCTGATATAGTGGAAAAAGCGCAAGCTGCCGAGAAAGAAATTTTAACAATTGTGGTCAAAAAAATATAAATTTTCTGTTAAAATGTCATAAATACGGCTAATATATAAGATTTTTTCACCATTTTTTCATCTTTTTGAAAAAAGATACTTACCTTTGGCCCCACTTTTTAACTAAACCTTAAAATTGATATATGAAAAACCAAACGAGAACCTTTATGTATGGTTCGACAAGTTTCCGGCTATTTGCCTTATGGCTGTGTTGCTTGCTGTTTCCATGCATTGTTTCCGCGCAGGAAACGCCCCCCCCACCTGCACAATCTGCTAACAACCAGAGAGCTGTAAGAACAATGACCGTGAGTGGTACCGTGAAAGACGAAGCAGGTGCTCCGCTTCCGGGCGCCAGCGTATTGGTGAAAGGCACCCGGACAAGTGTGCTGACTAACATCGACGGTAAATTTGAGTTGAAGGATATAAGTTCAACCGCCACCCTGGAAGTGTCGTTCCTGGGTTTTGAAACCTATGAATTGGCAGTGAACGGACGCGCCAACGTAGAGGTTATGCTGATAGAAGAAGCCGCCAGGTTAGACGATGTGGTGGTCATCGGTAACATGGAACGTAAGAAAGAAAGTTTTACAGGTGCCGCCAGCATAGTGAGCGGAAGCGCCCTGAAACAAATGGGTAGCGCCAACGTGGTGGAAAGTTTGAAATCCATTGACCCCTCGTTTGTAGTGTTAGAAAACACCTTGGCCGGCGCCAACCCCAATGCCCTGCCTACTATTGAAGTGCGCGGGCAAACCGCCATTAATATTTCCGAAGTGAACGACTTGTTCGGCTCCGACCCGAATGCGCCTTTGTTTATATTAGACGGCTTTGAAAGCACCCTGCAAAAAATTGTGGACCTGGACTTCAACCGTGTGGCTTCGGTCACCCTGCTGAAAGACGCGGCTTCTACCGCTTTCTACGGTTCACGGGCAGCTAACGGCGTGCTGATGGTGGAAACCGTAAGACCAGAAGTCGGTCGTTTCAAGTTCTTTTACAATGGCGACTACTCGGTACAAACCCCCGACCTGAGCAGCTACAACATGATGAATGCGACCGAAAAGTTAGAATTTGAACGCTTGTCGGGCCGCTACACATTTGAGGACTTATCTACTAGTACCGACTACGAGTACCAGGTAGGATTAGACCGATTGTATTCGCAACGTTTGGCCGAAGTCCTGAGAGGCGTTGACACCTACTGGATGAGTGAGCCCCTGCGTACAGCCTTCATCAACCGCCAGTCGGTGCGGGTGAGCGGCGGCAGCGAGGAAATATCGGTAGATGCCGGTGTATCATTTAAGAATGCACCTGGGGTGATGAAAGGTTCCAAACGCCAAACTTGGACCGGCGATCTGGATTTTACCTACAATAAAGGAAACCTCAGCATCACGAATCGTTTGGGGCTGTCGGGCTACACAGCCACAGAGTCGCCCTATGGTTCTTTTTCCGGCTGGGTAGAAACCAATCCCTACTACCGGAAAACCGATGAAAACGGAGATGCACAACAGTGGTTAGATATTGTTAAACCAAACAACGTATATATCAGCTATCCGGAGCGATGGCATTATGTAGCCAACCCGCTATACAATGCCCGTTTGAACAGTAAGAATGAGACCACTAATATCGACATTAACGAACGCCTGCTGGCACGCTGGAAATTCTACAAGGGCATGCAGCTGCAGGGAATGTTCCAGCTGATCAGTTCCAATAGCAACACGGTGCGTTTCACACCTCCGGAACATACAAGTTATTATCTCGAAACCAGTGATAAAAAAGGAGAGTATTACGATCAGGATCAACGCAAATTCTCGTACGTGGCCAATTTGATGTACACTTGGAATAATACTATCGGCAAACACAGTTATGTAGTAAATGCCCGCGGTGAAGTAGCGCACGAAAACAAGAAACTCGTCCATTGGTCGGCCACCGGCTTCCCCATAGGTACCAACGGTGTTCCCTCCTTTGCCGGCGGGTTCAGGCAAGATTCCCGACCGGGTTATGCCAACAGCGTTTACCGCCGCGCCAACTTTTTGGTTTCCGGTAACTATTCCTACAACAACCGTTACCTGTTCGACGCCACGTTCCGTTATGACGGGTCTACCGTATTCGGTTCCGCTAAGAAATTCACGCCTTTCTGGTCTACCGGTATAGGCTGGAATTTGCATGAAGAAAGCTTTATAAAAAATAATGCCCACTGGTTGACCCAACTCCGACTGCGTGCCACAGTGGGGCAAACCGGTAACCAAAACCTTGGATCAATAACCTCTTCTTCCGTTTACGCCTATGTAGCCAACAGCAATATATTCGGTGCGGGTACCTCGCTTAATCAGTTTGGAAACCCGAATATAGAATGGCAAAAAACCACCACCACCAACTTAGCCATGGACTTAAATTTGTTCAATAGTTTTTTTGTAGGTAAATTCGACGTTTACCAAAAATATACCAACCCTCTGGTGGTACCGGTAGATCAAGCGCCTTCCGCCGGCCAAACCCAGTATGTAATGAACTTGGGTAACCTCACTGTCCGCGGATTTGAATTTGAAGGTACCTTTGCCGCCATACGCAATACCGCCCAAGGCATTAGCTGGCGGATAAAATTGATGGGCAGCATAAACAAGAGCGAATATGGCGGATTCCAAGGGAAAATAGAAGGTACGAACACCACCAACCAAAACAGTGACAACCTCAGCACTGCCTTGACCCGCTACAGGGATGGATACTCCCCCAACACCCTTTGGGCGGTACCCTCCTTAGGCATTGACCCGGCTACCGGACAGGAAATGTTTTTAACCCGCTATGGTCTACCCACTTTCGTATATGACCCTGCCGACATTGTGGCTGTGGGATTAAAAGAACCCGATGTATACGGCACCATCAGCAGCTTTTTCACTTGGAAACAATTGACCCTCTCGGTAGTATTGCGCTACAGCCTCGGTGCCCAAATGTTTAACGAGGCCTTGTTCGAGAAGGTGGAAAATATCAGCTTTAACGAACTGGCCTACAACCAGGACAAGCGCGCCCTCTATGAACGCTGGCAAAAAGCCGGCGATATGGCAGAATTCAAAGGCATTAGCTACACTACTACCACAAATAAGTCGTCACGCTTCATTCAGAAGGAAAACTACCTCTCGGGCGAAAGCATCGGTTTGATGTGGCGCTTCGATAAAAGCACCTGGATCCGCCATTTGGGGCTGTCAAGTTTGGACTTCAACGCTACCGCTACCGGTAACTACGGAATTTTTAGGCTGAGCAATATCCAACGCGAACGCGGGATCAACTATCCGGAAGCCTATACTATCAACCTTTCGGTAAGCGCCGTATTTTAATCCTTAAAGAGCAAAACATTATGAAAAAAATAATTTTAATAACACTAAGTATAGGCACCTTGCTTTCCTTCACAGCCTGCAGCAAGTTCCTGGATGTATATCCTGACGACAAACTCATCTACGAACAGGTCATTGCTGAGGAAAAGTCTATCAATAACCAGCTGAATGGTATTTACCTAAATATTGCGCAATCTAACCTCTATGGCGCTAACCTGTCGGCAACCGTGTTAGAAAGCATGGCGCAGCAATATAATTTGCCGTCAACCGATCAGAACCTTTATCGACATGCAAGGTACGAATACAATCAAGCTAATGTGAAAAGCACTTTTGCTGCTATTTGGTCGTTGATGTACAAACAAATATTGACCGTTAACGACTTTATGCGCATTGTGAATAATGCTACCGTCACTATTCCCAAAGAGCGGAAAGACATATTATTGGGCGAAGCTTACGCCCTACGTGCTTTCTTGCATTTCGACCTGTTGCGCCTCTATGGCCCGGTGTATAACTCTACCGACTCCACCAGCGTAACAATGCCTTTCAATAATATGGGAGAAGGACAACTGCTACCCCTGCTGCCGGCCAATGAGGTGATGGCACACATTGTAGCCGACCTGCAACAAGCCGAAATCCTGCTACAAAACGACCCGATCATAACCACCGGCATTGTGAAAACAAAAACACAGAATCCGGTGGAAGATTTTTATATTAACCGCCACTACCGGATGAACTACTATGCCGTGAAAGCCTTGCAGGCCCGTGCACAGTTGTGGCGCGGCAACAAGCCAGCAGCCCTGGCTGCTGCCAAAGCCGTAATCGAAGCACCCCTGGTGCAAAACAAAAAACTGTTCAATTGGACTGCTACAAACAACACGACTGACCGGATATTTTTTACCGAAGTTATTTTCGGCGTCTATAACCGGAGTATGTATACCCAATATGACATCTACTTTGCAGGAAATGCAACAGCCGGCAACTATTTAGCCCCTCTTGAAAATCGGCTGAAAGCAATATTCACCGGCCCCGGCAATACTGAAAACGACTACCGCTATACACGGATTTGGCAGGTTACCGCCGGGCAAAGTACAGAATCCTTTGTCAAATATTACCGGCCTACTGATCTGTCGGATACCACTTCTGCCTATTTCCAGCCGCTGATCCGCAAGTCCGAAATGTATTTTATTGCCGCCGAATGTGAGCCCGACCCTGCCATTGGTGCAACTTACATAGAGGATGTGCAGAAGCAACGCGGCTATCAAACGACGTCTGTCACCTTATCGGAAGACGTCATCCGGAATGAATACCGGAAAGAAATGTATGGCGAAGGACAATTGTTCTACTACTATAAGCGTGTGAAAGCCGGCATTGGCACCACTGACATTCCTGATGGCAGTTCCGACAGCGGAAACGTAGGCATGACTACCGATAAATATCGGGTGCCCCTGCCGGACAAAGAACAGGAAATACAGCCTAACTAATTAATTAAAACCCGTTTTATTTATGAAAAAATATATACTATATAGCATAGGACTGCTCATGACAGTGATGGCCGTTCAGGCCTGCAAGCAGGATACCTTGATGACTTTTAACCACCAACCCAGCGCCTATTTCAGCTGGCTTGACGATGATAAAAGCCGGCTGCGTGACAGTACAGAGGTTAAATTTGTCCTCATACCGGATGCCGAATTTACCGTGAATATCCCTGTAAAAGTGACAGGCGCTTTGTCCGATGTTGACCGTCAGGTAGCCTTTATGGTGGTAGACACCAACACCACTGCTTTGGCTCAACATTATGACTTACCGGAATTTGTTACCATCCCGGCAGGGAAAGTAGAAGGCAACCTTAGCGTACGCATTAACCGTACGGCTGATCTGAGCGCTCAGGGAGCACAAGTAGTGAAACTGACCCTGCGGCTGCTGCCCAATGAGCAATTCAACACTGACTACCGAGAAAAGCTGAACACCACCACCAAAAAGAGTAGGCAGGTGCTGAATTACAGCATTTATATCTCCGACATTTTAGTGAAACCCCTTTGGTGGGGGGATGAAACAGGCACCGCGACCAGTGCTGTCTTTGGTACATACTCCAAATTAAAATTTCTGACGATTTGCCAGGCCAATGGCTTCCCTCCTGCCTTCTTAGACGGAACAGAAGAGTGGAACGGAATAACACTCGGTACAGATTTACGTAATGCCGGAAATCTTACCAATTATTTGCAGCCGGCCGGAAAACGCACTAGNNACGGTACTCCGTTCATGGATGATATGGACACGCCCGATGATCCGTCTGATGATGTTCCTATGGTAATGGGCAACAGAGGGCAGCTTTAAGTAAATTGTCTTGCTTGTTGAAATTAAATTTAAAAATAAAAAACGATGAAAAAACTTATATATAGCTTATTCCCGGCAGTAATGGCCTTTTTGCTTTTGCAAGGCTGCTACAAAGACCTGGGGAACTA
>DBDM01000053.1:5588-5872 GCA_002293585.1 Bacteroidales bacterium UBA932 | reverse complement strand
CTCAATGCTGTATTCGCGCAATTCCGCAAGGTCGGCGTATAACCGCTGGCGCAGTTGCAGCGGAACCACCGCCGGTTTCATGTTAAGTATCACGTAGGTTTTTTGTCCCTGTTCCAGCGCTTTAATGGCTCTCCGGCTTAAACGCAGTACCACCGGGCCTTCAATGCCGGTTTCATTAAACGTCATTTCGCCGAATTCCTTTTCCGCCATGCCGCCGTCTATCCATAATTCCAATTCAATATTGCGCAGGGTAATGCCGTTGAATAGCGGGTTTAATTTTTCCA
>DBDM01000053.1:0-5520 GCA_002293585.1 Bacteroidales bacterium UBA932 | reverse complement strand
CCACCTGTGGCTACGATAAAGGTCTTTGCCGTGAGGGTCGTTGTGTTGCCATTGATCCGCACTTCCACTGCGTTGATGCGCCTGTCTTCCTGTATGAGGCGCAGCACTTCGGCGTGGCAACGGATCTCCGCGCCCTGTTCCTGTACCCAGCGTGTGAGTACGTCCGCCACCTCAAAAGCGTCCTGTGAGCCGGGAAATACCCTGTCGCCCCGTTCTATCACCACAGGCATCCCGCGCCGCTCAAAAAAATCCATGAGCGCCGTATTGGGGAAATTATAAAATGCGGCCTTAAAAAAACGTCTGTCGGGAAACACATGCTCCGCAAACTCGTCCCAGGCTTTGGAATTGGTAATGTTACACCGCCCTTTGCCGGTAATGCGCAACTTACGCAAGGGTTTTTCCATTTTTTCGAGCAGCAGTACGCGTGCACCTCCTGCAGCAGCCTGTCCTGCAGCCATCATGCCGGCAGGACCTCCTCCTATGATTATAACATCGTATTGTGCTTGTTCCACTTAATGCTTAATGTTGTTCTCCGATAAAATTTTCAACGCCAATTGAAGGATGGTAGGATCATCGAAAGTTACTATACCGCCTTCTGTTCCGCCTTGTTCGTAGTGTATTCCGTCGATTGTTCCCTCGCTGAACGTGTCCCCGCCGAAATAGTCCCGTATGGCGTCGGGAGTAGTGTTCAACAACTCTGCAATCCGTTTCATACTTCCTTGCGGAAGGGCATGTTTAATGCGGCGCAACTCATCAAAAGTAATGTTTACTCGCTCCATGGCACAATCATATTAAAGAGTTAAACTTGGCATAAAGGTAGTATTTTTTTATTGATAAAAAAAATCTTATCTTTGAATCTTTTATTGCTAAATTTAATTATATGAAATATAATGGTTTAACGGATGAACAGGTAGTAGAGAGCAGACAACGCTTTGGTAGTAATGAACTTACGCCTCCGCCACGGCATTCCTGGTGGAAGTTATTGCTGTCGAAATTCAATGATCCGTTGATTAAACTATTGCTGTTTGCCGCCGTTTTGGCCTTAGTAGTAGGTTATATTGAAAACTCTTACATGGAAGGCTTAGGTATCCTGTCAGCCATTATTTTAGCCACCGTCATCGCCTTTTTTAACGAATTTAAAGCCGGAAAGGAGTTTGATATTCTTAATAAGGTGAATGACCAAATGATGGTGAAGGTGGTGCGCAACGGACAGGTCACCGAAATACCTAAAATGGATGTGGTGGTGGGCGATGTGGTGATGCTGGAGCAGGGCGACGAAGTGCCTGCTGATGGTAAATTGTTGGAAGCATTTACTTTGCATATTAACG
This sequence comes from Bacteroidales bacterium UBA932, assembly GCA_002293585.1. GTDB lineage: Bacteria > Bacteroidota > Bacteroidia > Bacteroidales > UBA932 > UBA932. The sequence continues at coordinate 4,192 of DBDM01000053.1, read as the reverse complement.
AGAGTACGCTCAATGGCGAGTCCATGCCGGCCGCCAAAGTAGCGGAAGTGGTGGAGTGTTACGAAACGACTTATGCGCCGAATATTGTGCTGCGCGGCACGGTGGTAACCGATGGGCAGGGGGTGGCGGAAATCAGTGCTGTGGGCGACAGTACGGAGATAGGCGCCACCGCAAGGGAAGCCACCACTATCAATGAAGAAAAAACCCCCCTGAATAAACAACTCACCCGCTTAAGCAGCCTGATCGGTAAATTGGGTTTGGTGATGGCAGTGGGTATTTTTGCACTCTTAGTAGTGCGCGGCTGGTTGGTGGAACAGGAGATCGCTTTTCCGTTGGAAACGGAATCCATAGCGCGTATACTGACTTACTTTATGATGGCTGTAGCCCTTATGGTGGCTGTGGTGCCCGAAGGTTTACCCATGAGTGTAACGTTGAGCCTGGCCTACAGCATGCGCCGCATGACGCGCACGAACAACCTTGTACGCCGCATGCACGCTACGGAAACCATGGGCGCTGCTACGGTGATCTGTACCGATAAAACAGGAACGCTCACCCAAAATAAGATGCGGGTGTATGCCCACCATTTTAATGCTGATGATGCGCTGGTCACGGAGTCGGTGGTGCTGAACTCAACAGCTCACCTCGACCTGACGAATGCCGCCGAAGTGAAACCGGTGGGCAATCCCACGGAAGGAGCGCTGCTGCTGTGGCTGCATGATCGTGGTATAAGCTATGATGCGGTGCGCCGTAAAGCTACCGTTATCGACCGGTTATTGTTTGCCACCGAGCATAAATTCATGGCCACGCGCTGCGTGTCGCCGTCTACAGGTGAAGAATTGATCTATGTGAAAGGAGCGCCGGAGGTGGTGATGAAACGTTGCGCTTCGGTGCCGGATGGTGTACAGGAACTATTGTCGGACTACCAGCAGCGGGGTATGCGCACATTGGCCTTTGCTTATAGAAAAGCTGCGCCGTCCGATAAAGACGAATTGATTAACTTGTCGCAACAACTCACTTTTATAGGTTTTGTGGCCATTGCCGACCCTGTGCGCTCCGATGTGGGCGAGGCCATCCAGCAATGTATGGACGCCGGTATTGAAGTGAAAATCGTAACGGGCGACACTTCGGCTACGGCTGTAGAGATTGCCCGGCAGATAGGCTTGTGGCAATCCGCCGATACGCCGGAACAGCAGATTACCGGTAGTGATTTTGCCGCCTTATCCGATGAACAGGCGTTAGAAGCGGCCGGACGCATCAAGATCATGTCGCGGGCGCGCCCTACCGACAAGTTACGTTTGGTGAAATTACTGCAACAACGCGGCGAAGTGGTGGCGGTGACCGGCGACGGCACTAACGACGCGCCCGCGCTCAACCACGCCGATGTGGGCTTAGCCATGGGCTCCGGCACTTCGGTGGCGAAAGAAGCAGGCGATATTATTTTGCTCGACGACTCGTTCAACAGCATTGTGAACGCGGTGCGTTGGGGACGATCGCTCTACCGCAATATCCAGCGTTTTATACAGTTTCAGTTAACCATTAACGTGATCGCGCTGGTGGTGGTGTTCGTCGGTCCTTTCATCGGGATAGACATGCCGCTCACCGTGACGCAGATGTTGTGGGTGAACCTGATCATGGACACCTTTGCAGCACTGGCGCTGGCCACCGAGCCGCCCGACAATAGTGTGATGAAAGACAAACCGCGTAAGGTATCCGATTTTATTATTACCCGTGTGATGGGCGTGCATATTTTTGTGTATGCTGCTGCCTTTTTAGTATTGTTGATAGGCATGATGTTCTGGTTGGTGAGCGACGGACTGCACACCGATGATTTATCTATCTTTTTCACGATCTTTGTGCTGTTGCAATTCTGGAACCTTTTCAATGCCCGTTGCTCCGGATCCAACCGTTCGGCGCTCCGCGGCCTGTGGGAGAATAAAGTATTCGTGATGATCGCCGTAATTATTTTAGCCTTGCAGGTAGTGATCGTGCAGTTCGGCGGGGCAGTGTTCCGCGCGGCGCCGCTCAGCCTCTGCGAGTGGCTCGTCATCATTGCCGGTACCTCTGTGGTGCTGTGGGCAGGGGAAATCACCCGCGCCATTGGCAGGGCGAAAGGTGAAAAGGTGAAGGGTGAAAAGGTAAAGGGTGAAGGGTGAAAGGGTGTAACGGTCGCCCTTGCGGCGACCAAATGAACAATGAATAATATGCTAATCTGCAAATGTGCTAATGAAAAAAAAGAAAAAAGAGATGAGAGATAAGTGATAAGAGATGAGTAAAAAAACTCATCACTCATCGTTCATCACTCATCACTTGAAATTCGTAATTCGTAATTTTTAATTCGTAATTGAATATGTTTTCCTTCTCCTTAACTCACCGTGTAGCCTACTATGAAACCGATACCATGGGCTACGTGCACCACTCCAACTACGTGCGTTTTTTCGAAATAGCGCGCACTGAGCTGATGCGTACGGCAGGACTGAGCTATGCCGAACTGGAAGCTTCGGGGGTGATGATGCCGGTGCTTGAGGCGCATTGCCGCTATCACCAGCCTGCGCGTTATGACGAACTGTTGACCTTGAAGGCCACCGTGCGGGAAACACCGGTGACACGCATACATATTGACTATGAAATTACCAATGAGCAGGGCCTGACCGTGTGTACCGGTTCCACCTCGCTGGCTTTTATTGATGCGGCTACCCGCAAGCCCCGCCGCGCCCCCGATGACTTTGTCCGGAGGTTGGACGGGTGACGGTTTTTTTGTCTCTTAATCTCTAATCTCTTAGTCTCTTGTCTAATTCCTTAATCTCTTAATATCGAAAAAAATGAAAGTAGAAACAAACAAAGTAATATCACTCAGCTATGAACTGAAAGTCGACGGCGAAGTGATTGAAACGGTGAATGCCGACAAGCCCATGCAATTTATCTTCGGTTCGGGTTATCTCTTGCCTAAATTCGAGGCCAACATTGTCGATAAAAATGTAGGCGACGATTTTGAATTTACCCTGGTAGCCATCGACGCTTACGGCGAAAACAATGCCGATGCCATTGTGGAATTGCCCAAGCATATTTTTGAAGTGGAAGGCAAGATCGAAGAAAACCTGCTTACCGTGGGCAATGTACTGCCGATGTCCGACGCCCAGGGAAACCGTTTAAACGGAACCATTGAAGAAGTACGCGATGACGTGGTGGTGATGGACTTCAATCATCCCTTAGCAGGCGCCGACCTTCATTTCAAGGGAAAAGTAGAAGCGGTGCGCGATGCTACCCAGTCGGAACTGATGAACGGCCTTTTCGGCGAACGTGCCGGTTGTGGCGGTGATTGCGGCGGCGGTTGCAGCGGTTGCCATTAAGCAATGGAAAATTGACAGGTTACTTTCTTTTTTCAGCCCTTCAAAATGCCTTATACACAATAACCTTTCCGGCGTTAAAATTCAGCCGGAAGGTGTTGCCTGTGCTTTCATTTAATGTCCCTTTCCACCACGAATCAAAGATGACTTTATCCGTGGGGTATTTTAATCCTTCCGTTATGATCTGTGTAGTTGGCGTCAGGCAAAAGATAGATATTTTTTCGCCGGGATAACTTTTGAAAGAAGTACTTTCCGTCACCGGCATAAAGACACCGTTGTCGGTGATCATTTCCACCCGTAGCAAAGCCGTATAGTCGGTCAGCAGGGCGATGTTGGCAATGCTGTGGTCTTCGCGACCGCCTGTGGCGCCGAGAATGTGCACTGCTTCACAACCGCAGTTCGCACAGAAATGCACGGCTTTGGTAAGGTCATTGGTCTCCTGATCGGCAGAAGGATGAAGAATGGTCGCAAATTCCTGCTGCAACGCTGGGGAAAGGGTGTCCATGTCGCCCACTATATGATCGGGACGCCTGCCGTATCGTATTAATTTTTCCACAGCTCCGTCGCAACACACAATAGTTGCCGCACGGCGCAATATTTCCAAGGATGCCGCATGGTGCGGAAAATCACCGTCGGCCAAAATTACCACCGGCGTTGACAATTTAATCGGTAGTTGCTGCGTGCACATGTTGCAACGCTTCTTCTTGTTTTCGGCCATATTGCTTGTTTTTAGAAGAAATGATAGCTTTGAGGATTGCGGAAACCGGATAGGAAATCTTTTACTGCCACTCGTTTTTTTCCGGCTAACTGCAATTCGTTGATATAAATAAAACCGTTGCCGCAGGCTG
>DBDM01000109.1:784-6463 GCA_002293585.1 Bacteroidales bacterium UBA932 | reverse complement strand
TTGAAAACTTTCCAAGACCTTGGCGTCGAACCCGACCTGCTCCGCGCCATCACCGAACTGGGTTTCGAACGTCCCATGCCTGTACAGGCAGAAGTTCTTCCTATTGCACTGAATTATGATACGGATATTGTAGCACTTGCACAGACCGGTACCGGCAAAACCGCCGCTTTCGGCCTCCCCTGCATTCAAAAACTCAATACGGATAACTTAAGCACGGAAGTGCTCATCCTCTGTCCCACCCGCGAACTCTGCGTGCAAATTACCAACGACCTTAAAAATTTCTCCAAATACAAAAAAGGCGTGCATACCCTTGCCGTATATGGCGGCGCATCTATCGAAGTGCAGAAGCGCAGTCTGGCCAAGGGAGTGAAAATCATTGTGGCCACGCCCGGACGTATGGTCGACCTGACCAAACGCGGCTATATCGACCTTTCCAACGTGCGCTACGTGGTGCTCGACGAGGCCGATGAAATGCTGAATATGGGCTTTAAGGAAGACCTTGACTTCATCCTGTCGAAAACGCCGACGGCTAAAAATACCTATCTTTTTTCGGCCACCATGCCTATGGAAGTGGAGCGTATTGCACGCACTTACATGAATAATCCCACCGAAGTGACCATAGGCTCCAAAAATTCCGGTTCCAAAAATGTGCATCATTATTTTTACTTGGTGCATGCCCGCGACCGTTATTTGGCGCTGAAACGCATTGCCGACTACTATCCCGATATTTATTCCATCGTATTTTGTCGCACGCGGCAGGAAACGCAGGAAGTGGCCGATATGCTGATCAAGGACGGCTACAATGCCGATTCCCTGCACGGCGACCTTTCGCAGGCGCAGCGCGATGCCGTGATGAAACGTTTCCGCAGCCGCCAGTTGCAAATGCTGGTGGCTACCGACGTGGCCGCCCGTGGTATTGATGTGAACGACCTCACGCACGTGATCAACTACAATCTCCCCGATGAGATTGAGCAATACACCCACCGCAGCGGCCGCACCGGCCGGGCCGACAAAACGGGTATTTCCATTGCCATTATCAACCTGAAAGAAAAGCATAAGGTGAAACGGATGGAGAAGATGATAGGCCAGCAGTTTACGCAGGCGAAGATCCCCACCGGCAAGGAAATTTGCGAAAAACAGTTGTTCCACATCATTGAAAATATTGAAAACATTGAAGTTAACGACCAGGGTATTGATGAGTACTTGCCCTTAATTCTTGAAAAACTGTCGGCGCTGCCGAAGGAGGATCTGGTGCGCCGGCTGGTATCCGTGGAATTCAACCGTTTTCTCAATTATTACAAGAATGCCCCCGACCTGAATGTCGATGAGTTCGGTGAGTCGGAGAACCGCCGGAAAGAACGTCGCGAGAAAGGCGGCCGGAGCGCTAAGGCCGACGGCAATTACACCCGCATGTTCTTCAACGTGGGACGCAAGGAGCGCGTGGAACCGCCGCAGATCATCCAGTTAGTGCACAAAGGCGCCGGCAAACACGGCATCGACATAGGCCGTATTGATATTTACGACGGGTTTACCTATGCCGATGTCGACAGCAACTATGCCGAAGCCATATTGGAGAACCTGAACGGCATAGATTACCATAAACGCCCCTTACGGGTGGATATTGCTACGCCACGCAGTGGAGAGAAAGAGTATGGCGGACAGCGTCGTGAACGCCGCGGTTCCTTCAATAAACAGTTTGATAAAAAGCGGAAATTCGGCAAAGACAAGCCTTTCGGTAAGGACAAGCCGAAGAAAAAATTCGGCAAGAAAAAATAATAAATCTTTAGTGCGTGGCTTTGTACCATGCCGTTGCTGTCTTGGCAGCAGCCTTGGTGTTTTCGCTCGGGTCGGATATGGTTGTGCCGGTGAACACATTGATCTTGATTATCCCGTCGGTGACGGCCGTATAATAATATTCCGTATGCCGGCCTAAATTAGGCGGTACCGTGCGCCTTAATTGCGCCTCAAAACGGTTAAATAAAGAATTGTCGGGGCACAATTTTCGTACATAATCCCCGAAATCAAAAAATATGACGGGAGAATAGCCGTCCATTCGCTGCAAGCTGCCGAGTAACGCCCGGTCGAAAGAGAACCGTTGGTTGATTTCTTTCATAATAACCGCAAGCCGGTCTAATTCGGCGCAAACAGTTACGCCTATGGTGGCATACGGGTAATCGTAATTTTTATAAAAATTATAAAATTCACTGACTACGCCCTGCAAGTTGACCTCTCCTACTAAGTGTTTCCCCACGGTGTGGTAAGGGAACCCATAGGCCATGATCTCGGTGGGACATGCAATGAGGTAGTCCGTAACATCTTTCAGGTCATACGCCACTTCGATAGTAGACATATAGCAGTCGTCAAACAAAATATAATCCATTTTGACACCCGCATTTTTGATAGCCTCCGCCAGAGTGGTCACCTCCGTCTGCACATCAGGTGCCAATCCGCCGAAAAACCTTGTCATTGGCCGCCGTTCATATTCCCAGTGGTATTTTTCTTCGCCGGCGGATAAGCGTCTTTGCATTGGCGCCCTGTCTACCGGCAACCAGCCCATGCCGTGACTGCCCACGATCATGGCGTAGTGTTCGGACGGAGCGAACGCTATGACATCCTGCAAGATCGCCGTTATGCCTTCCGCTGTAGTGAAGGCGGGCGATGTGTATTCTTTCAGGGTAGTCCGGACATTCCTTCCTCTCTCATATTTTAACTCGAACATAGTAGCTTCGGTAGCCGAGGAAGAAAGAAAGACGAGGATGCGGTTATTTTTTAAGATATTACCTTTAAGTACGGTTTCGAAGTCCTTTATATTCTGCATGAAATATGAGGTCAGGTTGGTCGACCACGGCATATACAGCAGCAATGTCTGGTTGGCGACAACCGGCCCTATATCTTTCCGGCATGAAACCGAACAGGCGACAACAAAGGATAATATGACGATAAGTTTTTTCATCCGGCAACGCTGTGCGGTTTAAAATGTTTGGAATCGCCCCATTCGCTGTAGCCGATCGTAATGCCGGCTTTGTGCAGTGCGTTCTCTAATGTCGACAGGGTGCCCCCGGCGTCGTCGTGCAGGCCGGGCTTGTTGTCGTAGATTTGATAATTAGGGCGTACCGACGGCAGGGTGATATTCGGCATGATCACGTTAGCCCCGGCCATCACCGCCTTTTCCCTTCCCTCGGGGTCCAGCACCTGCAGCGCCGTAGTGGCTGCTATATTAATGTCGGGCATCAGCATGCGCAGGGCGGTAATCATGCGCAACGACAGTTCAAAGCGTTTTTCCAAGGGCAACAGCTTGTCCGCGTAGCGGTATAGAGGCGTGTCCTTATGTTCCAGGTAAGGCCCCATGCCCACCATATCCACATCCATTGTTTTAAAGAATAGCAGATCATCGGCTAAGTGCTGCATGGTTTGAAAAGGCAGGCCTATCATCACGCCGGTGCCGGTTTGGTAGCCGATTTTTTTCAGGTTGTTGAGGGCTTCCAGCCGGGCGTCGAAAGAATGCTTATTATCATTGGGATGCAGCTTGTAGTACAGCTCCCTGTCGGATGTTTCGATACGCAATAAATAGCGATGGGCGCCGGCATCGAACCATTCGCGGTAGGTGGCTTCGCTTTGTTCGCCACAGGATAAGGTAATGCCTACCTCATTATGTGTATGCGCCTTTATTCGCTGCAACAATGCGGTGATCCGTCCGGTAAAGGCCGGCGATTGCTGTTCGCCCGACTGCAATACCACCGAGCCGTAGCGGTGGCGCCAGGCGAAGTCCGCCGCGGCCAGCACTTCATCATCCGTCAGTTCATAGCGCTCCACGCTCCTGTTGTCGCAACGGATACCGCAGTAGTAGCAGTTTTTGCGACAAATATTGGAGAACTCAATCAGTCCCCGCAGATACACTTTATTGTCACCGCGCGTCATGCCACAAAGATACGATTTTTTTGATCAAAAGAAACAAAATCTACTTTTTTTGTAGAAATTCTGAGAAAATTGATTATCTTTGCACTGTTTAGGAAACGAACATGGAAATAAAATTTGATAAAGCGTACTTACAGGAGTTGTATGAAACAGGCATAGCAACGGACAAAAAGCACCGTTTTCAGCCGGACATTGTAATGAGATATCAGGCACGTATAAGAACTCTTGAAAGAGTGTCAAAAACAGAAGATTTGCGCACATTTCATTCTTTACGCTATGAGAAATTGAGAGGCGACAAGGCCGGGTTGGAATCCATTCGCGTAAACGACAAATACCGAATTGAGTTTAAAACTACACAAGTGCTTTCCGAAACAGTTGTGACAGTATGTAATATTTTAGAATTGTCGAATCATTATAAATAGAACGATTATGAGCAACTATATTTGTGCCCGCCCTATTCATCCGGGCGAAATCCTGAAGGAAGAAATTGAATACCGTGGCATTTCGCAAAATCGACTTGCCGAACAAATGGGGATGCCATACAAGATGTTGAACAATATATTGAACGAACACCGCCCATTGACTCCTACAACGGCCTTGCTTTTTGAAGCTGCCTTAGGAATACCGTCGGATATGCTGATAGGTCTGCAAACGGACTACAATATGCGCGTGGTAAAACAAGATAAATCCCTTATCAAACGCCTTGACCAAATTCGCAAAATGGTAGCGGTATTGTAGTAGATATATCAAATTATTTGATAGAAGCTATTTCACCGTCACCTCAATAATCGTATCTACGGGATCCATTGGCGCATCCAGCGTGAAAGTCACGTCGCCGGTTTTCTTATTCTGTTTCCATGTTAATTTGCCGGCAAGGTTGAGCCACTTGGCCGACAGAATCTTGTCGGGACAAGGCATGGTCAACGTATCGCTCTCTTTTGCAAGGATATGCACATAGCGTTTATTGCCTTTTTGCGTTATGGCGCCCCAGGTTTGCGGCCTGAGGTAACCGCCCTGCGTACCGTAAATGGTGTGGCCGTTTTTGGCCGTCCACTCCCCCATTTCGTGCAGACGTGTTACACAGTCGGGGTCAATTTCGCCTGTGGGCATAGGGCCTACATTCAGCAAGAGGTTGGCGCCGTAGCCTGCAGCACGCACAAGGTAGTGGATAAGCTCAGTCGTGGACTTATACTTCTCATCGTTCAGGCGGAAGCCCCACGATTTATTCATGGTTTCGCAGGATTCGAGCGGCAACGTATTCGTTACAGCTTGTTTGGCGCTATATCCCCCTTTATTTTCACCGGGGAGATCTCTTTCAAAAGCTTGGAAATCTTCGCCCGGCAGCGGTTCCAAGTGATGGTTGTTGCCGATCATGCAGTTAGGTTGCAGCTGATGAATAAGGCCATAAATCTCATCGAAATGCCAATTAACCTTAGAATGTTCGTGTCCGAAATTCGCTTCTTTTTCTTCGCCCATCTGATCCCACTCGCCGTCGAACCATATACCGGCAATTTCGCCGTAGTTCGTAAGCAATTCGGTAAGCTGCGCTTTCATAAAGGCGACGTAATTCTCCCAGTTGCCCTGTTCGGTGCGCCCCGTACCTTTACCGGTGCGGCCGGTGGTGTAGCTGTAATCGGTGCGGTACCAGTCCAGCAGCGAGTAATACAGCACCAGCTTGATGCCTTCGCGGTGACACTCGTCCGCCAATTGCTTCACCAGGTCTTTGCCGTAAGGCGTATTCATGATGTTCCAGTCCGACTGCTT
>DBDM01000109.1:0-756 GCA_002293585.1 Bacteroidales bacterium UBA932 | reverse complement strand
GTTTGCACCCATTTCCGTGCGTCAAACAACTGTGGGTTGAAAATATGTTGCAGCTTGCCGTACTGGGCAACGGTGTAGGGTTTCCGGTTCATAATCCATTCGCCGTCGCTCAGCACGCTGTAGGGGCCGAAGTGAACGAACAGGCCAAAGCGGGCCTCCCTGAACCACTGGTGTGCCGGATTAGTTGTTTGTGCATGGCTGTACCCGCCCCACAGGCAGATGATCATTAGTGCAAAAAGAATTTTTTTCATAGTTGTAAGTATATTTAGCGAAGATAATAATTTTAATAATAAAAAACAAAAATTAACAACATAACATAGCGTAATATAAATTTTGTTTGTATTTTTGCTGTCGAAATCTGTAGTTATGTGGCTCAGATTTATTGTTCTTTTCTTCTCGTATCCAATCTCATTGGCGCTAACTTTATTTTATCCCCTTGCTGAAACCTAGGAAATTTCATTAGTAGAATCGGGAGGAATGAGGTCGGCGCCCATTTCATTTTATATACTAGCTTTGGTGCCCAGCCCTAGATAGCATAGAAAATGGTGTGGGCCTGACTTATTCTTGATTCTATAGGCTTCCTAGGGCCTCAGTGAGGAGATAGGTCGAAAAAAACGCTCACGCCTGAGAATTTATGTTATATCTGATGTTGCTGCAATTTGTTTGCGGTACGGGACTTTATTGTAAATTTATTATTTATGATTTATTATTTATTAATTGATTTGCAGCTATTTATGCTATTCAAATAATAAATAG
>DBDM01000108.1 GCA_002293585.1 Bacteroidales bacterium UBA932 | reverse complement strand
TTTCCGGCGAGGCATTTTCAAGAGGGTATTTACCAATTAAATGTTGGATTTACATTTAGCAAATTCTATGTCGGTGGCAGCACGTTGTTTCAAAGCGCCGTCTTTGGCATAAGCGTCTTTCAACAAGTTACCTACCTGGGTACAATCGCCTTTACGGGCAGCAAGAACCGCTTTCAGGTATACCGATTTGGCATCGCTGAGGTTGTTGAGCACTGACGCAGCTTTGTCGGTGTTACCGGCCAAAACATTGGCTAAGGCTTCATTGAAAGTGTTGGTGCTATTCAAGCGGCTAACAGCATCGGGATAATTGCCGGCCAGGATGGAAGTAATACCGAGGTTAGCTCTGGCGTCGCTGTTGTTTGATTCGGTGAATGCTTTCACAGCGTCCGGTATACGGTTTTCGCGCAAAGCGATAACGCCGGCGTTGTTTTTCACGGCAGCGTCGTTCTGGTTGCTGGCTTTAGCCAAAGCAGCTTTAGCAGCGCTTACATTGTTAGCCATCAATTGAGCACAAGCCAAATTGTTGTATGCACGATAATCGTTGAATTTCTCAGCAGCCTTAGTGTAAAGATTAATCTTTACATTATTATCGTTAAAAAGGGTAGCAGCGTAAAGCAGTCCTTCTACATCAAGTCCTTCAACGTTGTTGGTGTTTACCATTTCGGTCAATTCCTGATCGGTGTAGTTAGCCCAATCCACTTCGGCGATCATGCGTGAACGGCGCAGTTGGGGAAGTACTTTATCTTTCAATACCGTGAAAGTTTGCGACATGTTTTTGATTTCACGTTCGCGAACCACAGGATCACTGTACATAGTGAGCACACGAAGAATAAGGTCTTTGTCATTGATGTCCGAAGCGGCTACCAGGTCACGGAAACCGTCCCAGTCTTCCGAAATGTTAGTATGGGTTACGGGCGCTTTTGCTTTTACCTTTTTGGTCAGGTTTTTCAATGTGTTTTCAGCTGATTTGCCACGGTTAACAGCTAAGGGTTCGTTAACGTTGATCGGTCCTTCGGGTGAAGCAGCGGAAATAATATTAACGCCTTTAGCCTGCTTGCGGACATCCGTATCTACCGATGCCAGGAAGTCTCTCAGGGCTTTAATGTCCTGTTTGTTCAATTCGCTGGAACGAACGGAGGGACTATTCACCAAATAATTGATCTGCGCTTCCTGATTGGTAACAATATTTTTTTGATACCTGTGCGCCAGCAAAGAAGGTTTTCCGTCCATAGCCACTAATTTATAAGTAGCATTAGCACCGTCAGCCAATTTGCGGGGTTGGTCGAAAGCAATTGATTTACCGCTGTACAACAATTGGAAACGCAATTCCAAATGACAGGCTTCCATACCCGGTTTGTAATCAAATTTCACGGGTTGGGTAATTTTACCGCCGATTTGCGGAATAATCGTATTATTTCCCTGCACTTTCTCGCCTTCCAACACTTTTACCGGGCCGGCCACTTCGCCGCCTTGGTATACAAGCACCGGAGTGATTTCCAACGTAGCTTTAGGGTGGAAGTATTTTTCCGGGAATGTAATAGTATAACGGGCTTCAATAGCATCCGAACGAATTTCCAATACCTGGGGATCACAAGAAGTGGTAACCAAGTCGGCCTGTTTTTTCATTTTTTCAGGACTCGAACATGCCGCCACCGCTAATGTGGCCAATGCCAACATTAAGAGAGAAATACGGTTTTTCATAGTTTTATTATTTTATGTTTAAGTTTATATTATTTCGTATCTGCAAATGTACAATTAATCTTCCAATATCCAAAGAAATTTAAAAGAAATCATCTATTTAGTACCTTAATGACAATAAACGTACCAAATCTTCGGGCGTGTCCACCGCATGCGTTTCATGCTCTGTTTCAGCCACTTTAATGCGATAACCGTTTTCCAGCCAACGCAATTGTTCCAATGATTCGGCCATTTCCAGGGGCGAAGGACTTAGTTGAGACAAGGCGCGCAATATATCCGAGCGGTAGGCATACAAGCCTATATGCTTATAAAACGTATGTTTGACCGCCCATTCCTGCCTGTCGGCATCGCGCAGGAAAGGAATGGCCGAACGGCTGAAATATAAAGCCTCACGGTTAATTCCCACCACCACCTTAGGCGTATTGGGCGAAAATATGTCTTCTCCGTTGCCAAAACGCTTGACTAACGTGGCAATTTGCACGTCGGGAGAACTGAAACACCGGATCAATTCATTAATCTGCAAGGGGTCAATAAAAGGCTCATCACCCTGAATATTGACTACTACATTTACCTGTATATTTCTGTCTAACTGTATTTTAGCAGCCGCTTCGGCACATCGGTCGGTACCACTGCGGTGTGTGGCGGAGGTCATGATCACATTACCGTCAAAACCCTCCACACATTCCGCTATACGCGCGTCGTCGGTGGCTACATAGACGAGCGGGAGGGCCTTCACCGCCTGCTCATACACCCGCCGGATCATGGGTTTACCGTGAATATCGGCTAAGGGTTTGCCGGGGAAACGCGACGAGGCATAACGTGCCGGAATAATTCCAAGAAATGACATAATCTTAGTAAATTTATTGCAAAGGTATAAAAAAGTATTGAGTATCGCGTATTTTTTGTACCTTTGTAGGTTGATTATGGACTTAGCTGGTTTAAAACAACGTTTTGATATCATCGGCCACGCGCCGGGATTGGACCGTGCGCTGGATATTGCACGCCAGGTGGCGCCTACCGATCTGTCGGTGCTTATTACCGGTGAAAGTGGTGTGGGAAAAGAAGTTTTTCCGCAGATCATTCATCATTTCAGCAGCCGGAAGCATGGGCCTTACATCGCCGTGAACTGCGGCGCCATTCCCGAAGGCACCATCGATTCGGAGCTTTTCGGGCATGAAAAAGGCTCCTTCACCGGTGCGCACGATACCCGCAAAGGGTATTTCGAGGTGGCCAACGGCGGTACTATTTTTTTGGATGAAGTGGCCGAACTGCCGCTGTCTACACAAGTGCGCTTGCTGCGCGTGCTCGAATCGGGCGAATTTATCAAAGTCGGTTCTTCTAAAGTGCAGAAAACAAACGTGCGCATAATCGCTGCCACCAATGTGAATGTGATGCAGGCCGTACAGAACGGACGCTTCCGCGAAGATCTGTACTACCGCCTCAATACCGTACCCATCAGCATTCCGCCCCTGCGCGAACGGAAAGAAGACATTCACCTCTTGTTCCGCAAATTCGCTGCCGATTTCGCCGAACGTTACCACATGCCGGTCATCAGCCTCACACCCGAGGCGCGGCGGGTACTCGAAACCTACTACTGGCCGGGCAACATCCGCCAGCTTAAAAACGTCACCGAGCAATTGTCGGTGATCGAAAAAGAACGGTTGATCAATGCCGAGACGCTGCAAACCTACCTGCCGCACTACAACAGTTCCAGTCTGCCGGCGGTGTTGCCGGTAAAGGAACAGCAGTCCGTTTCGTCGGAGCGCGAAATATTGTATAACGTGTTGTTCGACCTGCGCAACGACATGAATGCGTTGAAACAGGTAGTGCATGAGCTGTCACAGGAACGCGTTGCAGGAACCGCTGCCGTAAATATTGTCCACCCGGGCAATGTGTCCCGTTCATTGGACACCGGCATTACCGACACCGAAGAGATCCAAGAGGAAAACCTCTCCATTGAAGAACACGAAAAGCAACTGATCAAAGCGGCGCTGGCCAAAAATAACGGTAACCGCAAATTAGCCTCCGAAGAATTAGGCATATCCGCCCGCACCCTTTACAGAAAATTAAAAGATTACGACATTGAATAAGTTATTGACCATATTAGCGCTGTCCGGCCTGTGCCTTGCACTGCAAAGCTGCAAAGGCGGATACTCGTTCACCGGAACCTCTATCTCGCCCGATGTGACTTCCGTGAGCATTGATTACATCAATAACATGGCGCCCATTGTTTATCCGTCCCTGAGCAACACCATCACCGAGGGGCTGAAAGACCGGTTCACGCGCAACACCCGCCTGGACTTAGTGGATTATGACGGCGACCTGCATTTCGAAGGCGAGATCACCGGTTACGACGTGACGTCCATCGCTGTGACCGCCGCCGAAGTAGCCGCCACCAACCGGCTCAATATTACCGTAAAAATACGGTTTACCAATAATAAAGACGAAAAACAAAGTTACGATAAATCTTTTTCCAACTACGCCGACTACCCTTCGTCGCAAACGCTGGACGCCGTGCAGTCGCAATTGACGGATGAGATCGTACAAAAATTAATAGAAGATATTTTTAACGCTGCAGTAGCCAACTGGTGATGAACATTGAACAATTTTTACAACGATTAAGCGCTGCTCCGCCGCCGCTTTCGGCCGGTGAACTGAAGAGCCTGGAGCAATTTACCGACTATTATCCGTGGTGCGGCATCGCCCAACAATTATTATTGGAAGCATACCTGCAACAGGGTCAAGAACTGTCTCGCCACCAAACAGCCAAAGCGGCTATTTACGTCATCAACCGGGAACGCCTGTTCCAACGGCTACAACACATCCGTACGCAACCGCATGTTCCGGAAACAACAAACACAATAACAGCCGCCACCGCCACTACTGCACCAGCCCCCACTGCCATACCGGCTGCAACACCTCCGGTAACCGGGCCGGCTAAAAAGACCATGCCCTATAATCCGGGCGATTATTTCAGCGGTGAAACCTTAGAGCTTTCCGAATCCGATCCGGTGAGCAGTTTCCTGATCAAAAAGCCGCAACTCCGGCCTGTGGCCAGCGCCCTCAACGAAGTAGAAGTTCCCGAAGGTATCGAACTTCGCGAGCCCATGCCCGCACCGGTCACTATCGTACCTCAGAATTTCGACGATTTAGTCACTGAAACATTAGCGAAAATATATGAAGATCAGGGGCTTGTATCGTTAGCTATGGCCACCTATGAAAAATTAAGTTTGCGGGAACCAAAAAAAAGCACTTACTTTGCAACCCGAATGCAAAATTTGAAGTTTAAAATTAAATCTTAAAAATATGTATACAGTTGTTGCCATATTGATTATAATTGCCTGTATATTACTAACATTAGTAGTGTTAGTACAAAATTCCAAAGGCGGCGGACTGGCCGCTAACTTTGCCACAGGTAATCAGACTTTTGGAGTACGTCAAACCGCCGATTTTCTTGAAAAAGCGACGTGGACTTTGTCCATCAG
>DBDM01000012.1 GCA_002293585.1 Bacteroidales bacterium UBA932 | reverse complement strand
AGACGAGAGACTAAGAGACGAGAGATTAGAGACTGAGAGATGAATTTCATTTTCAATTTTCAATTCTTTACACCCTTGTACTCAATACTAAGTACTATGTACTCATTACTCAATACTAAAAAAATGAAAAAATTTATTTTAATCCTCGCAGTACTGGCCGTTGCGACTACTGCCGATGCTAAAATCCGCCTCGGCGTGAAAGGCGGACTGAATTTCGCCAAGCTTTCTTACAGCGGCGACCAAAGTCTCGCCGGCACCATAAACAACCGTACCGGCTGGCACATAGGCGGCATGATGAACGTGGGGCTACCCCTCGGCTTCTCATTGCAGCCCGAACTATTGTACAGCTCGAAAGGCGCAGACGGAGCCACCATAGGGTATGTGGAAATACCTGTTGATGTGCAATGGGGCATTACCCTGCCCTTCGTGCGCCCCTACGTATCCGTAACCCCTTACGTAAGTTACAAAACCAACAACAGCGAAAAACTCACCAATCTTAATAGCTGGGATGGTGGTATAGGCGTAGGCGCCGGCGTGGATGTATGGAAGTTGCAGGTGGCCGTGAAATATATGTGGGGCTTGGGAAAAGCTGTTGATGCGGTCAGCAACATACCTAACGGTTCCAGTTTCAGCGCCAAGAACCGTAACATTATGGTATCGGTAGGCTTTTTCTTATAAAATAAATGGATATTCTCGCCTCATCCAAGCATTCGTTAGGACGAAGTTGGACGGAGTTCGAAGCTTTTTTTCACCGCACCTTGCAGAGTGATATTGAATTGTTGAACACGATCAATCAACATTTGTTGCAACATGCGGGCAAGCAACTGCGGCCTTTACTTACGCTGATGGCGGCCGGTGTGTGCGGTGAAATTACCGGCAACACGCACGTGGCCGCCACTGCCGTGGAAATGGTGCATACCGCTTCTTTATTGCACGACGATGTGGTCGACAATGCCGACCGGCGGCGCGGCGCTCCTTCGGTGAAGGCGCTGTGGAAATCGCACGCTGCCGTGCTCACCGGCGATTACTGGCTGTCGCGGGCATTCCGCTTAGTGGTGGAACACCGCGAGCACCGCCTCTTGCCGTGGTTCACCGGATGCCTCGTCCACTTAAGTGAAGGCGAATTGTTGCAATTGTCGAAAGCCCTGAAGTTGGACACCGGCGAAGAAGATTATTACACCATCATCGGAAAGAAAACCGCCTCGCTAATGGCGACGGGTATGGCCGCCGGGGCCATCACCGCCGGGGCGGATGAGGACAGCGTACAAAAGATGTACGACGCCGGCTACCAGTCCGGACTGGCCTTTCAAATCCGCGATGATATTTTCGATTATCAAAAAACCAACCTTACCGGCAAGCCGGCGGGCAACGATGTGCGCGAACAAAAGATCACCCTTCCGCTGCTCTGCGCCTTGAAAAAAACCGACAACGCCGGACAAGCCCGCGTATTGGGATGGGTGAAGAAAGCGGCGAAGCGCCACCGCTATGCCGTCAAAGTGATCCGCTTCGTCCGGGACAACGGCGGCTTGGACGACGCGCAACGCCTGTTGCAGGAACATACACAACAGGCGCTGACCTTGATCAACGGGTTTCCTCACAGCAATCTGCAGCAGCAACTGGCGCAATTAGTGCAGCAACTAACGGAGCGGAAAAAGTAAGGCTGCCGGCCGGAAGCCTCTTCCCCGCAGGCTATTTCTTTTTCAGCCGTCCGTGTTTTCTCAGCGCATCGTCCAATATCCACAATATTTGTCCGTTGGTACTGCGGAACTCGTCGGCGGCCCATTTCTCGACAGCGTCCATCACCTCACTATTGATACGCAGGACAAAACTTTTGGTTTTATTTTCTTTCGGGGCAGGCATATTATTGGTGTAAGGTACCGGTGTTCACCACAGGTTGTGCGGACTCGTCGGCGCAAAGCACCACCAGCAAATTGCTGACCATAGCCGCTTTTTTATCCTCATCTAATTCCACTATGTTCCCGGCCGAGAGTTTATTCAAGGCCATCTGCACCATGCCCACTGCGCCTTCCACAATTTTTTCGCGCGCCGAAATAATGGCAGCGGCCTGCTGGCGGCGCAGCATCACGGCAGCAATCTCGGGCGCATAGGCTAAGTAATTGATACGGGCTTCCACCACTTCAATGCCGGCCATTTTCAAGCGTTCGTTCAATTCTTTTTCGAGATGGTCGTTCACCGCATCACCGCCCGAGCGCAACGTTATTTCATCCTCGGCGCCCATTTCATTATTGTCGTAGGCATACTTGCCGGCCACCTCACGCAAGGCCGCATCGCTCTGCACCTGCACAAAATTCTGGAATGATTTCATCAGGTTGCTCATGCCGGCGGCGCCCACAGTGCCGAATGAGGAAGAGTCAATTTCAAACACCGCCTTGTAGGTATCGGCCACGCGCCATACCAGCACCAGCCCGATCATGATGGGATTGCCCGTTTTGTCGTTCACTTTGATGGGCGCCACGTCGAGGTTGCGGGCGCGCTGGGTCACCTTCTTTTTGACATAGAAAGGGTTCACCCAGCAGAAACCGATGTTCCGCATGGTGCCCTTGTATTTCCCGAAGAACACCATCACCCTTGTGTCGTTCGGCTCTATAATAATAAAACCGCAAAGAATGAAACACCAGCACAATAAAGCCGCTATTCCCAGCACAATACCCGCGTCGCCCGCCAAAATAGAGAACACCGCAAAGACCGGCAGCAACAGCACTACAAGGATCATCAGGAAACCATTCATCCTGAAACCGTCAAATTTTACTTCTTTTGTATCCATAAATAATTTATTTTGATATTAAAATGATATCACAAAGATATATTCTACGGGAACATGGCGCAATTATTCGGCGTTAAAAAAAGTTAATGCGGATAAGGGAAGCCTTACATTTACTCAGTATTAAGGTCTGCATTAAAATCCTTTTGCATAATTTCACACTTGATTCGTTGTCTATGTTAGAAAATATAATTACTTTTGCAGTCGATTAAAAAACGTTCATTACTTACCGTGCCCCAAAATTGATTTTGGCGCTTCCTTTATAGGCCCATCAAAAGAAACGTGAGACCTTCTATTACTAACGGGAAAATAAAGCTAGCGCTTACATTCTTTCTATGTTCAAATTTATCTTATAGCCCCAACCTCAGGATAAAGTATTGAAGAAATGGTGTAAGCCTCGATTTATTGGTTAGTAATGGGCTTCTCACGACCACTTTTGATTGGTAAATCTATAGCTTACGCTAAACTCATCATTTTTAAATTTATGCTTAAAGCACTGCAATTTTTTTGCGGTACGGGATTTTATTGTATATAGATGATTTAGAATAAAGACTAAATAGTCTGAAATTGAGAGACTTAACTCTCGGTCATCAATCCTCAATTATATTATGGGGCTGCCTGACAGGTTTGTCAACCTATCACACTTCTTATCAATTAACGTATTTATTTCCCATGGGCGGCCCCTTTTTTTTAAACAGACCTTGAGACTTTGAGATCGTGACTTGTAAAAAAATAATAATTAGTCGATAATAAATCAAAAATTATATAGTGGCTGGGGGCCAGTAGAGAGACACGCTTGTCGTGTCGATCAATGAGGCGACGCGCTTGTCGTATCGCCGATTAAAAGCCGGGACGGATAACATACAAAAACAAGCTAAATAAACAATTAAAGGGGCGGCGTGGTTGCTTCCGCTCACCCCATCCGGTTCCGGCTTTTTTTTTAGACTTTAAGATGTTGAGACCGTGAATAAGTGATTTTTTTCAAAATTTAAAATACTTGAAATTGATATATATGAAAAAATTGTACTGCTTATTAATATGTTGCCTTATTGCCGGCATTACCTCTGTGAGTGCACAAGAGGTGCAAGTGAGCAACTTAACGGTGAAATCCGATAATACCATCACTTTCGAGGTGTCGTGGGGCGCTGCCAACCGCACCAAACCCTGGAACAATACCGTGTGGATGTTCATTGACTATTGGGATATGGGCGCACAGCAAATGCACCGCATGCCCATAACAATAGAAAACGTACAATCTTCTGCCGGAAGCGTTCATATGGCGGCCGGCGGCAATAATGCCGGATTCTTCTTAAATAACGACACCGGCAACGATAATTTCTCCGCCACAGTGAGCGTTATCCCCCCCGCAGGCCTCATCACAGCCCACAGCCGTATCCGCCCCTGCGTGTACGCGACCGACTACCCGCCGGTGGCTATCTATAATATGGCGGACGACAATGCCATTACCGCCAACCTGAAAGGCACGGCGCCTTTCAGCGGACAATACAACAACGGCGCAGCTTGGTCATCGCCCACAGGTGCGGCAGTTAACGTATCGTCCGGACAACATATTGCAAGCTTTGCCGACGCCACGGGCTGTCCCGGCATCGTGCTTTGCGGCACGGCCCTTTCATCAATCACCCTGACCTCCGGCACAAACACGCAAGACCAGACGCTGTGCTTAGGCGCCGATATCACCGGCACAACCTACGCCATCAGCGGGTCGGCGACTTCGGTGACCATAGGCGGACTTCCCGCAGGTTTAACGACTGCTTACAATGAAGCCACCCGGACACTTAGCATCAACGGCACCCCCACGGAAAGCGGCGACTATACCTATACTATAAAAACCACAGGCGACATATCGTCCTGTGAAGCCGCCACAGCTACCGGAACCATAAGGGTGACCCCCACCCCTGCCGTGCCTACATTGACCGTAGCCAACGGCTGCGAAGGCTCCGGCGCGGTATTCACTCCCACCGGCGGC